>NZ_JBSGDD010000020.1:0-88778 GCF_053602195.1 Kitasatospora sp. NPDC004531
GGGGCCGCGGCGTCTCTCCCGCGCCGCTCAGGCCCGGGCGGTGCGCCAGGCGGCGTGCGCGAGGGTGTGGAAGGCCTCGGTGCCGGAGCGGTCCAGGCCGAGCGCGGCGGACAGCAGCGCGGCGGTGGCCGGGCGCGGTCCGGCGGTGCCGCGTTCCAGGTCGGACAGGGTGCGGATGCCCAGGCCCGCCTTGACGGCCAGCTCCTGCTGGGTCAGCCGGGCCCCCTGCCGAAGTGTGCGCAGGGCCTGCCCGAATGCCGTGCGTGGGTCCGTCTCCGGCCCGTTCTCCATATCCGCCGTCCTTCCCCCTGGTGCTTCCGTCCGGCAGGGTATCCCGCCCGGGGGCGGCCCGTTGACCGTTTCCAACTGCGGTGCGGGCTTTCGGAATTGGCTGCTCCGATCGCTCTGCCCCGGGGGTTTCGGGGCGGGGCGTGCATTGGGCCGCCCGAGGGAGTTTCGCGCCGTCCGCGCCGGGGCCGCGGCCGGGATGGGTACGTCTGTGCGACCAGCCACCCGCGCAGTCAGGCCGGGTGTCGTCGCAGCGAGGACTCCCGCGTATGCCGCCTGGTGCCCCCGGCCCCGTGATGCGTTCCGCGGCCGCCCTGCTGCTGGTCGCCGCCGCGGCGCTGCCCGCCGTGGTGGAGCTGGTCTCGCCCTCGCCGTCCACCGCGATAGGCCCGCCGTTGCCGGGTCCGGACCGGGCCGTGCCGCCCGCCGCCCGCCCCGACCTGCGGGCCCCCGGCGCGCCGGCGGTGGACCTGCGGATGTCCGGCGACCCGGCCAACCGGATCACCCTGGTGCTGCTGGGCGACGGCTACACGGCGTCCCAGCAGCAGCTCTTCCACGAGCAGGCGGACCGGGCCTGGCACGCGCTGCTGGACATCGAGCCGTTCCGCACCTACCAGGGGTTCTTCAACATACGGCGGGTGGACGTGGTCTCCCCGGAGGCCGGGATCGCCGAGACCGAGAGCGCCGGGAAGGCCCCGGACACCCCGCTGGGCATGCATTTCTGGTGCGAGGGCACCGCCCGCCTGCTGTGCGCGGACGAGACCGCCGCCGCCCGCTGGGCCGGGCAGGGCGAGGGCCCGCAGTACCTGATCGCGCTGGCCAACTCGACCGAGTACGGCGGGGCCGGCGGCACTGGGGTGACCACGCTGGCCGGCGGCAGCCCGGACGCCGGGCGGATCATCCAGCACGAGATCGGCCACACCGTCGGCGCGCTGGGCGACGAGTACGACAGCGCCCCGAGCGACCCGGACTACCCGAACCTGTCGCTGGCGGACGCCGAGGAGATGGCGCACGAGAAGGTCAAGTGGTGGCGCTGGCTGGGTGCGGTCTCCCCGGACGGCGGCGGGCCGGTGGGCGCCTACCGCAGCGCCAACGGGCTGTACCGGCCGACCGAGGACTCGGTGATGCGCAGCCTCGGCGGGGTGTACAACCTGCCGTCCCGGGAGGCGATCGTCGAGCAGCTGTACCGCCGGGTGAAGCCCACCGACGCCCCCGAGCCGGCCCCCGGGCAGGTGGACGGCCGGCCCAAGCTGCACGTCCGGCCGCTGGCCCTGACCGGCCCGCGCCAGCTGCGGATCGACTGGACGCTGGACGGCCGGCCGGTGGACGCCGCCACCGCGGACGGCACCTGGCTGGACACCGCGGGGCTGGCGCTGTCGCCCGGGCGCCGGCACACCGTCACCGCGACGGTGCAGGACACCACCGACTGGGTGCGCGACGAGGCGTTCCGGGCCCAGTACATGACGCGGTCGGTGAGCTGGACGCTCGCGGGCTGAGCGGGCCCCGGGCAGGTCGGGCATACCCTGACGAAAAGGTCAGGTGATGGGATGACTAGCCTGATTGCACTATGAGCGTGGACCCCGTCCCCACCGCACCGTCCCTGTCCGTACCCGCTCCCCGTCGCGCCGAGGAAGCCCGCACCGGCCCCGTCGCGGCCGTCCCGCACCCGCCCGGCGGCCGGGCCGCCTGGTTCGCCTGGTCGATCGGCGTCGCCGTCTACGTCCTGGCCGTGGTGCACCGCACCAGCCTCGGCGTGGCCGGGCTGGACGCCTCCGCCCGGTTCGGCATCGGCGCCTCCGCCCTGTCCACCTTCTCCATCCTGCAGGTCCTGGTGTACGCCGGGATGCAGATCCCGGTCGGCCTGCTGGTCGACCGGATCGGCCCGCGCCGGGTGCTGCTGCTCGGCGTGGCGCTGATGAGCGCCGGCCAGTTGGCGTTCGCGTTCTCCACCGCGTTCGCGCCCGCGCTGGCCTCCCGCGCGGTGCTCGGCTGCGGCGACGCGATGACCTTCATCAGCGTGCTGCGGATCGCCGCCCGCTGGTTCCCTGCCGCCCGCAACCCGTTCGTCGCGCAGCTCACCGGCCTGGTCGGCACCGGCGGCAACCTGGTCACCACCGTGGTGCTCGCGCAGGCCCTGCACACGGCCGGCTGGAGCACCACCTTCGGCGTGATCGCGCTCACCGGGGTGCCGGTCTTCGTCGCCGTGCTGGCCCTGCTGCGGGAGGCGCCGCCCGGCCCGGCCGCCGCGGTGCCGGCGCCCCGGGAGGGCGCCCGGCCGCCGGTCGGCGGCCTGATCCGGGCAGCCTGGTCGGAGCCCGGGACCAGGCTCGGCCTGTGGGTGCACTTCACCACGGCGTTCCCGGCGTCCGCGTTCGGCCTGCTCTGGGGGCTGCCCTACCTGGTCGAGGGCCAGGGCATGTCCCGGGCCGGCGCGGGCGGGCTGCTCAGCCTGCTGGTGCTCAGCAGCATGGCGTTCGGCCTGCTGTTCGGCCGGCTGATCTCCCGCTCGGCGGCGCTGCGGCTGCCGGTCGCCTTCACCGTGCTGGCCGCCACCACGCTCTGCTGGACGGTCACCCTGGCCTGGCCGCACGGCCGGCCGCCGCTGTGGCTGCTGGTGGTGCTGGTCCTGGTGATGGGCAGCAACGGCCCGGCCTCGCTGATCGGCCTCGACTACGCCCGCGCCCACAACCCGGCCGAGCGGATGGGCACCGCGTCGGGCATCGCCAACATGGGCGGATTCATCGGCTCGATGATCACCCTGCTGGGCATCGGCGTGCTGCTGGACGCGCTGGCCGACCCGGGCAGCGACGGCTACGGCGCGCACGCCTACCAGCTGGCGTTCTGCTTCCAGCTGCTGCCGATGCTGCTCGGGACGGCGATGATCCTGCGGCTGCGGCGCAAGCTGGCCGCCGCCGGGTAGCGGATCAGGGGGTGCTCGTCAGGTGGGCGAGCACCCGGCTGCCCAGCTCCTCGTCGCCGACCACGTTGACCAGCGCGGTCTCCGGGTTGACCCGGCCGCAGCACAGCCGCACGAAGGTCTGCCAGTCCATCGCCAGCCGCACGTCCGGGGCGGCGTCCACCGACTCGTCCACGCTGCCCCGGCCGTGCGCGCCGACCCGGACGGTGCGCTGGAACGGCATCGCGCCCGCCACGTCGAAGACCACGGTGCTGCCGATCGGCGCGCCCGCCTCCTTGGCGACCTGCTTCGGCAGCGTGTCGATCAGCAGGTCCCGAGTGACCAGGGCCGCCGCGGAGTCCAGGTTGCCGGGCTCCTGGAGCGCCCGGCGCAGGTCCTGCTCGTGCACCCACACGTCGAAGGCGCGCAGCCGCAGCATCGTCGCGTACGGCATCTCCCGGGACAGCGGGCCGGCCGGCCAGCGCACCAGGTCCTCCGCCGAGTGCCGGGAGTTGCGCAGCGCCCGCGAGCGGCGGATCACCGTGTACTCCAGCTCGCTGGTGATCTCCACCGGCGTCCAGCAGCGGCGCTTGTCCACCGGCAGCTCCATGTACCGGGTGAACTCGTTGGTGACGTGCCGCAGGTCGCGCGGCAGCGCGTGGATCGGCCGGGGGTCGCCGAGCAGCTCCGACTCCACGCCGATGACGTGCGACACCACGTCGCGCACCGACCAGCCCGGGCACTCGGTGGCCCGGTTCCACGCGTCGGTCGGCAACGGGGCGAGCAGCTCGGATATGGACTCGATCGACTGCGTCCACGCATCGGTGTACGCCTGCACGGTCTGGTTGTCCGTCACGGGTATCTCCGGCCCCTCCGTCGGCTTGCGTCGTCCCACGTCGCCCGGGCTGCCGAGACCTTCGCACGGACGCGCATACGGCACGTTACGCTGCCGGGTGAGAGCAGGGCAGCGCTTTCGGGTGACGATCGTAGGACTCTTGTCGTGGACGGTGGTACTGTGCGCGCTTCATTGATCCAACTCGCGGTCTCGGACACCGAGCCGGCCGCCGAGCGGCGGGCCAGGGCCGCGGCGCTGGTCCGCGCCCAGGACGGCGCCGACCTGGTGGTGCTGCCCGAACTGTGGCCGGTCGGCGGCTTCGCCTACGACGCCTGGTCCGACGGCGCCGAACCCCTCGACGGGCCCACCGCCGAGACGATGTCCGCCGCCGCCCGCGCGGTCGGCTGCTGGCTGCACGCCGGCTCGATCGTCGAACGCGACCCCGACGGGCCGATCTACAACACCTCGCTGCTGTTCGCCCCGGACGGCGAACTGGTCCGCACCTACCGCAAGATCCACCGCTTCGGCTTCGACCGGGGCGAGGCCGTCGTGATGGGCGCCGGCCAGGAGATCGTCACCGCGGACGCCGGCTTCGCCACCCTGGGCCTGGCCACCTGCTACGACCTGCGCTTCCCCGAACTGTTCCGGGCCCTGCTGGACGCCGACGCCGAACTGCTGGTGGTCCCCGCCGCCTGGCCCGCCCGGCGCGCCGAGCACTGGAACCTGCTGGCCCGCGCCCGCGCCGTCGAGGAGCAGGCCTACGTGCTGGCCTGCAACACCGCCGGCACCCACGGCGGCGTCGAACAGGCCGGCCGCAGCCTGGTCGTCGACCCGTGGGGCCGGGTGCTCGCCGAGGCCGGGCCGGACGAGCAGGTGCTCGGCGTCGAGTTCGACCCCGCCGAGGTGGCCAAGTGCCGCGCCGAATTCCCGGTCCACCGGGACCGGCTGCTCGGAATCCCGGCACCGGTACAACGGTGAACAAATCTGACATTTCCCCGCACATTGCCGTACCTTGGTCCGGATTGACCATTCCGGGGTAATCTGTGCGCGTTTTGGGAGCTGTCCGGCAGCGGTACGGCCCGGAGGAGGGGTGGGGTGGCCATGGTCGGCGTGGGAGCCGGGAGCGGCCGTGCCCTGATCCGGCGCAACAGCCTCCGCGAGCAGATCTCCGACGCCCTGCGTGACGAGATGATGGCCGGCCGACTGCCCGCCGGCCGCAACTTCACCGTCAAGGAGATCGCCGACGTCTACGGCGTCTCCGCCACCCCCGCCCGGGAAGCCCTGGTCGACCTCGCCGCGCAGGGCCTGCTGGTCAGCGAACCCCACCGCGGCTTCACCGTCCCCGAGTTCACCTGGGACGACTACCTGGAGATCTTCGAGGCCCGGGCGCTGCTCACCGACAGCGCGCTGCGCAACCTCGGGCACCGGCCGCACCCCTACGACTGGTCCCGGACGGTCTCGCTGCGCCGCCGCGCCGACGCGGCCACCCGGGCCGCCCGGGCCGGCCACCTCGACGTGCTGGTCGGCTGCGACCTGCGGTTCTGGCAGGAGGCCGCCGCCATCCTGTGCAACGAGCGGATCGCCGACTACCTCGGCTGGCTGCGCGTCCAGTCCTGGATGTTCGCCGCCCCGCACCTGCGCGCCGCCGGCGACCTGGCCGGCGTCTGCTGGGACGGGCACGGCGAACTCGTCGACCGGATCGAGGCCCGCGACCACGAAGGCGCCCGGCGGCTGGTCAACCAGTACAACCTGTTCACCGTCGAACTCCTCGCCGGGCTGCTCGGCCGGCCGCTCGACGGGTACCCCGTCCTGCGGCTGCTGCGCGAGTCGGCCGAGGCCGACGTACCGTCAGCCGCCCCCGGGCAGGAGCCGGACGACGCCCAACCGGCGCACGGCGCCGTCGGGTTGGGGCGCGTCCCGCTGCCCAGGTTCGTGCCGCCCGGCCGGTTCACCCGGTCGTTCCGGCCGGGGCGCGGGGAGCCCGCCACGGGCCGGTAGGGTTGGGGCCCGTTGCCCCGCCCGACCGAGAGGATGAGCCGGCCCATGGCCTGCGACCTCTGGCTCGTCCCGCTCGTGGACGTGCTCACCACCAGTCCCGAGAACCCGTTCCGGGACGACCTCGACCGCTACAACGGGGTACTCGCCCAGCACGGGCTGCCGCCCGTCCCGGTCCACCCCTACGTGCCCGGCTTCACCGGCGACGTCGAGACGATAGCCGCGTTCGACTACGACTCGCTCCACTTCCTGCGCCGCGCCTACCTGTTGGGGCTCACCGGCTTCGAGGTGGCACCGGTGGACGCGCTCGGCAGCGACTACGAACAGCTCCTGGAGATGTTCGAGGCCACCGCCGAACAGTCGCACCTGGTCTGGCACTTCGACCACGCCGGGGCGTACGTCCCGGTGGAGTTCGCGGTGCCGCTGGTCGCCGACGAACTCCTCGCCGCAGGCGGCCCGTTGGGCTCCTCCTACGGCCTGCTGCGCGAACTCCAGGCGGTCGCCCCGCTGTTGGGCATCGACCCGCTCAACCCCCCGGCGCCCACCCGCCCGTTGGGCCCCACCCAACTGGAACAGCCCTTCGGCCCGCCGATCGACGACTTCCAGCACCCCTTCGCCCGCGAACGCCACGCCTGGGCCGGCCTCTACGCGGCCGCGGCCCGCAGCGTCTCCCAGGGCTCCATGATCGTCTTCGCGTAGGGGCGAGTTTTTCGCGCGGGGAGATTCCCGCAAGCCCGGTGGGCGCGAACGCGGATGGGCGCGAAAACAGGGGCGCGGGGAACTGCGCGAAGCGGAAGGCACCCCACCGCAAAGATCGCGACGCAGGACAGCGACTTGCACTTGATCGCGACCTTGCGGACGGGCCTTGCGCTTGTCGCGCAGTTCCCCGCGCCCCCGGTTTCGCACCCTCCTGCGTCTCGCGCCCTTTCAGCGCAGGGGCCCCTCCGGGGGACGTTGGCGTGGCATGGTCGGCCGAGCCCCCGGCGGGGGCAGGACGCGGACCTGCGCGCCGGTGCCGACCTCGTTGCGTCCGCCCCAGGCGCCGGCCGCCTGGGTGGGGAGCTGCGTCATGCCGGCGCGGAATTCGAGCATCCACTCCGAGGTCTCGGTGCGGACCATGTCGGAGACGTCCTCGCAGAAGCGCCGCAGCACGCCGAGGCAGCGTTCGGCGGCCTCGCCGGCCGTGCCCTCGGTGGGGCCGAGGACCTCCCGGACGCACTCGGAGGCCCAGTCGAACTGGAAGGCTTCCAGGCGCCGTTGCAGGGCCTGCGAGGTGGAGACGTCGCGCATCCAGCCGGAGGTGAGCCCGAAGGCGCGGTCGGCGACCAGCGACGCGGCGGCGAGGGCGAGGCCGGCGTAGCCCCATTCGAGGGCGTGCGGGACGACGTCGGTGAGGGAGAGGATCGGGGCGCCGACCCCGCCGACCGTGAAGACGCCGGCGGCGAAGCGGAGCAGCCGGGCCCAGCGGCGCTTCCAGACGCGGTCGCGGCGGTACCACTCGATGGCTTCCACGGCCCGCTCCTCGGACCAGCGGTACAGCTCTTCGAGCCGTTCGGCGGGCTCGCCCCAGTCGCCCAGCGGGAATTGACGGGCGCTCAGGTCGGTGCGGCGGCGGGTGTGGATCCGTCCGCCGGAGCCCGGGACGGGCTGGTCGTCATCGGCGACCTCTTTGCCCCAAGGACTCTCCTCGGGCTGCATTTCCGGCTGGCTCACCTGTGGCGCTCCCTGTGGCGGGGTGACTGCGGAGGCCCGGCGGGGTACCGGGACCGGCGGTGCGGTGCGGACATCGATCTCGGCGCGGGCTTGGCGGAGCCGTCCATGGTGCCGTGCCCGGCGTGCGGCCGGGTCCTTGTCCAACAGCACTTCTTACCGCCAAATGGCTGACCGTGGGGGCGCTTCCGGAGTGATCGTTATGTGATTTCACCTCCGGAAGCCGAGGTCGGAGGGTTGTGCTGCCCGGCCGGATTTCACCCGTCCGAGCGAGGTGAAGCCGGGCCGTCCGCATGACTGCTCACCCGTTCGAGCTGCGATTGTGCGTTCGCATGAACGGGGCGCGCCGGATTCGCCCACGAATTGGAGCTTCGTACGGAGCCGCCGACGGTCCGGAACGGGCCACCGACTAGGCTGCGGGGCGTGAAGGTCCTCGTCATCGGCGGCGGCGCCCGCGAACACGCCCTGTGCCGCTCCCTGTCCCAAGATCCCGCTGTCACCGAGCTGCACTGCGCCCCGGGCAACGCCGGGATCGCGCGGGTGGCCACCCTGCACCCGGTCGACCAGCTGGACGGTGCGGCGGTCACCGCGCTGGCCCGCGAGCTGGCCGCCGACCTGGTCGTGGTCGGCCCGGAGGCCCCGCTGGTGGCCGGGGTCGCCGACCCGCTGCGGGCGGCCGGCATCCCGGTGTTCGGCCCGAGCGCCGAGGCCGCGCAGTTGGAGGGCTCCAAGGCGTTCGCGAAGGACGTGATGGCCGGGGCCGGCGTCCCGACCGCGCGTTCCTACGTGTGCACCACCGAGGCGGAGGTCGCCGAGGCGCTGGACGCCTTCGGCGCCCCCTATGTGGTGAAGGACGACGGCCTGGCGGCCGGCAAGGGCGTCGTGGTCACCGAGGACCGCGCCGCCGCGCTGGAGCACGCCAAGGGCTGCGACCGCGTGGTGATCGAGGAGTACTTGGACGGCCCGGAGGTGTCGCTGTTCGCGATCACCGACGGCACCACCGTGCTGCCGCTCGTCCCCGCGCAGGACTTCAAGCGCGCGCTGGACGGCGACCAGGGCCCCAACACCGGCGGCATGGGCGCCTACACCCCGCTGCCGTGGGCCCCCGAGGGCCTGGTCGGCGAGGTGCTGGAGACGGTCCTCCAGCCGACCGTCGACGAGCTGCGCCGCCGCGGCACCCCGTTCTCCGGCCTGCTGTACGCGGGCCTGGCGCTGACCTCGCGCGGCACCCGGGTGATCGAGTTCAACGCCCGCTTCGGCGACCCGGAGACCCAGGTCGTGCTGGCCCGGCTGCGCACCCCGCTGGCCGGCGTGCTGCTCGCCGCCGCCAACGGCACGCTCGCCGAACTGGAGCCGCTGCGCTGGTCCGAGGACGCCGCGGTCACCGTGGTGCTGGCCTCCGAGGGCTACCCGGCGAACCCGCGCACCGGCGACCCGATCGACGGCCTGGACGACGCGGAGGCCGACGGCACCGCGTTCGTGCTGCACGCCGGCACCAAGGCGGGCGCCGAGGGCGAGGTGCTGACCGCGGGCGGCCGGGTGCTGTCCGTCACCGCCACCGGCGCCGACCTCGCCGAGGCCCGGGCCAAGGCGTACGCCGGCCTGGCGAAGATCTCCTTCAAGGGCGCCCAGCACCGCACCGACATCGCGGCGAAGGCCGCACAGTAAAGAAGAAGGCCCCCGCGGGGCGCTGCGCCCGGACCGACCCGTCCGGACGCAGCGCCCCGCGGCGTTTCCCGAGGTGGCGGCGGAGTGGGCCGCACGTCGAAAAAGCAGTCCTTCGGGTGATCTGTTGGTCATCCTGCTGACGGAGCCGGAGCCTCCGCCGTAGGGTGCGCTGCATCGCGCAGGGGCGGGGGCACCGGCGCGGGCGCGGCTCGTCGGCACGACGCGCCCGGGGGATGCTGGGAGCGGTGGCGCGCCCCGCCGAGGTGTCACCAGGACGGGTGGTCTCCCCGGGGTTCCGGAACACCCGCCCGTACCGGGGCGTCGAGACTGGCAGGAGAGCGCCACGCGAGTCGCACCACCGGGTTCGGCACCCGCCGCTTCCCGTACCGGAATTGATCGAGTCGAGTCGGCTGCGAAGGGGGTGCCGCGGCGATGGCTGCAGTGGACACCGCACGCGCACGGGCCCGGGCCGTCCTGCGTCTTCGCGGGCGGGCCGTGGCCGCCGCCGCGCTGCCCGCCGCCTGCGCGGCGGTGCTGCTGGTCGGGCGGTTCACCGGACGGATAGGCGCGGCCGGTTCACCGGACGCCGCGCTCTGGGACGGCATCCGCTGGGCGGTCGGCGCGGTCGCCGCGCTGGTGCTGCTGCTGGCCGCCCTGGTGGCCCGCTCGCACCGCCGGGCCGTCCCGCCGGTCACCCCGGCGGTGCCGCTGAGCAGGGCGGACGCGCCGGAGCTGTACCGCCTGATCGAGGAGCTGGCCGGCCGGCTGGAGGTGCCGGCGCCGGCCGCGATCGCGCTCACCCCCGACTGCGACAGCTGGCTGGAGGAACCGCACCGGCCCGGCCGACGGGCCGCGCCCGGCGCGCCGGTGCTGGTGATCGGCTCCCCGTTCCTGTGGTGGATGCGGGCCGGCGAGCTGCGCGCCCTGCTGGCCCCGGTGGTGGCGGGCACGGCGGCCGCCGCCGACCCGGACATCGCGGCCGCCCGCCGCTGGCTGCGCACCCTGGACGCCGCGCTGGGCGACCGGCACCGCGGGCCGGGCGCGCTGGTCGACCGGATCGACCGGCGGCTGCTCGGGGCCTGCCGCGAGCACTCCGCCGAGCTGGAGCACGCGGTCGCCGCGTGGGCGTCCGAGCAGGCCAAGGCCGTCGACTACGGGCTGCGGATCGCCGCCCAGGAGCAGGTCGGGCTGGCCTACGCGGGCTGGGACCGACTGCTCACCCGGGTCGCGCTGCCCGCCTGGAGGCTCGGCCGGCACCCCTCGCACCTGAACGCCGGCGTGGTCTCCGCGCTCACCGAGCTGTCCCGCCGCGACCGGCTGGCCGACGGCTACGGGAACCGGCTCGGCGACCGCCCCGCCTGCGACCTGCTGGAGGAGCCCGGCCTGGTGGACGCCCGGGTGTCCCGGCTGGCCGCCGAGCTGCTCCACGAGGAGCCGCCCGGCGGCTGGCAGCCGCTGGACTGGGACGACTACCCGGAGCAGGTCGTCGACCACGGCTGGCGGGAGAGCGCCGCCGCCCTGCAGGCCGCCCTCGGCGACGACGACCGCCCGCACACCGGGCCCGCGCTGGACAAACTGCTGGCCCGGCTGGCGGCGGGCGAGGCCGACACCCTGGCGGCCGCACTGGCGGGCAGGGTGGCGCGCGCGGCCGAGGTCGCGCCCCCTCTGCCACCCGTGCGCAGCGGACGCGACCTGCTGGTCGAGCACCTGACCGCCACGGTCTGCTGCGCCGCGGTGGACGCGGGCACGGCCGATCCGGGCCTCGACTGGCTGGACGGCCCGGTGCTGCTGTCCCGGGCGGCGCCCCGGGCGGCGCTGGCCCCCGCGGTGGCGGCCGCCGCGGAGGCCGGGCAGGACGGGCCGCTGCGGGCCTGGCTGGAACGGGCCGGGGTGCGGCTGGAGCGTCCGGTACGGCTTTCCGGCTGAATTTCCGAAAGATCCCGGGAATCCCGGTTTCGTCGGTACTAATTGCTACGGTGGGGTGACACTGCGCCAGCAAAAGTGGTGTGCTGGTCCGCACGCACATCCGCATGGCACATGCCACCCTCGGCGGATGCGCAAGGGTGTGGGAGGGGCGTGTGGGAACGGAATCCAACCGCCGGTGGGAGTCCGGCACGCTGGCGCACGGGGTGTCCGATCCGTTCGGCCAGGGCCCGCTGCCGTGGCTGCGCAGCCCCGACCACTACCTGGCGGACGGCGAGGGCGCGGTGCCCTGGTACGTGAGCGTGGACGCCCCGGGGCAGCGCCCGCTGGAGGGCGCCGCCCGGCGGCCGCGTCCGGCGGTGAGCGGCCCGGGCAACGCGGACGACGTGCGGCAGCAGATCAAGGGGTTCGCCTCGTCGAGCGTGGCGCGCCCGGGCGGCTCGCTGGACCTCCGGGTGACGGTGCACCCGCCGCAGGAGTTCCAGGTCGACGTCTACCGGATCGGCCACGACGGCGGCGACGGCGCCCGCCAGGTCTCCTCCAGCCCGCTGATCTCCGGCCTCGTCCAGCCCCCGCCGATGGTCGCCGACCGCACCGTCTCCTGCCACCACTGGTGGCAGTCCTGGCGGCTGCAGGTCCCGCAGGACTGGCGGCCGGGCGCGTACGTGGCGGTGCTGACCACGGCCGACGGCGGGCACCGCAGCCACATCCCGTTCACCGTCCGGGACTTCGACTCGGCGGACCTGCTGCTGGTGCTGCCGGACGTGACCTGGCAGGCGTACAACCTGTTCCCGGAGGACGGGCACCGCGGCGCCAGCCTGTACCACGCGTGGGACGCGGCGGGGCGGCTGGTCGGCGAGGCGGAGGCGGCCGTGACGGTCTCCTTCGACCGGCCGCACGCCGGGGCCGGGCTGCCGCTGCACGTCGGGCACGCGTACGACTTCATCCGGTGGGCCGAGCGGTACGGCTACGACCTGGGCTACGCCACCGCCACCGACCTGCACGCCGGCCTGGTGGACGCCGCCCGGTACAAGGCGCTGGTGTTCCCCGGGCACGACGAGTACTGGTCGGAGCCGATGCGGCGGGCCGTGGAACGGGCCCGCGACGGCGGCACCTCGCTGGTGTTCCTGTCCGCCAACTCGCTGTACTGGCGGGTGGAGTTGACGGCCGGCGCGAACGGCGAGCCGTCCCGGCTGCTGAACTGCCGCAAGCGCCAGAAGGTCTCCGCCGACCACCCCGCGGCCGGCGCACCGGGCGCGCCGAGCGCGCTGTGGCGGGACGCGGGCGAGCCGGAGCAGCACCTGCTGGGCATCCAGTACGCGGGCTCGGTGCCCGCGCCGGTGCCGCTGGTGGCCCGGAACACCGCGCACTGGCTGTGGCAGGGCACCGGCCTCGCCGAGGGCGAGGAGCTGCCCGGCCTGGTCGCGGGCGAGGCCGACCGCTACTACCCGAAGGTCGCCCTGCCGGCCTGCACCGAGCGCACCCTGCTGGCGCACTCCCCGTACCGGGACGCCGCCGGGCGGCTCACCCACCAGGAGACCTCGCTGTACCGGGCACCCAGCGGCGCGTACGTGTTCGCCTCGGGGACGTTCGCCTGGTCGCCCGCGCTGGACCGCCCCGGGCACACCGACGAGCGGATCCAGCGGGCCACCGCCAACCTGCTCGACCACCTCTGCAAGGAGGGCCGCACCGGCCCCTGACCAGGCACCGGGCGGGGCCGCGCCCGCCCCGGTCCCCGCCCGCATGAAAGACTCCCCGCAGCAGAGCCCCCCAGCTGTGAGGACGTTACGACCGTGAGCGGATTCGTCACCAAGCCCGAGCCGGCCCAGGTGCCCGGCCTGGTCCACCTGCACACCGGCAAGGTGCGCGACCTGTACCGGGACGGCAACGGCAACCTGGTGATGGTGGCCAGCGACCGCACCTCCGCCTACGACTGGGTGCTGCCCAACGAGATCCCCGACAAGGGCCGCATCCTCACCCAGCTGTCGCTGTGGTGGTTCGAGCGGATCGCCGACCTGGTGCCCAACCACGTGATCTCCACCGAACTGCCCGAGGGCGCCCCCGCCGACTGGGCCGGCCGCACCCTGATCTGCCGCAGCCTGGAGATGGCGCCGGTGGAGTGCGTGGCCCGCGGCTACCTGGCGGGCTCCGGCCTGGAGGAGTACCGGGCGTCCCGCACGGTGTGCGGCATCGCGCTGCCGGAGGGCCTGGACAACGGCTCCGAGCTGCCCGCCCCGATCTACACCCCGGCGCTGAAGGCCGAGGTCGGCGAGCACGACGAGAACGTCTCCTACGAGGAGACCGCGCACCGGGTCGGCGCCGAGCTGGCCGCCACCCTGCGGCAGACCACCCTCGCCGTCTACTCGCGGGCCCGCGAGATCGCCCGCGACCGGGGCCTGATCCTTGCCGACACCAAGTTCGAGTTCGGCCTGCTGGACGGCGAACTGGTCATCGGCGACGAGGTGCTGACCCCGGACTCGTCCCGCTACTGGCCGGCCGACGAGTGGCAGCCGGGCCGCGACCAGCCGTCCTTCGACAAGCAGATCATCCGCGACTGGCTGACCTCGCCGGCCTCCGGCTGGGACCGCAGGAGCGACAACCCGCCGCCGGCGCTGCCCGCCGAGATCGTCGAGCACACCCGGCAGCGCTACATCGACGCGTACGAGAAGCTCACCGGCCTCACCTGGAAGTGACGCCGCCGCCCGGCCGGCTGTGGCGCACCGTCACAGCCAGCCGTGCTCGCGGGCGATCCGCACCGCCGCGTGCCGGTTCTCCGCGCCGAGCTTGCCCGCCGCCGAGGACAGGTAGTTGCGGACGGTGCCCTGCGACAGCGAGGCCCGGTCGGCTATCTCCGCGATCGAGGAGCCGTCGGCGGCCAGTTCCAGCACGTCCGTCTCGCGCGGCGTCAGCGGGGAGTCGCCGGCGCTGATCGCCTCGGCGGCGAGCTCCGGGTCCACGTAGCGGCCGCCGGCCCGCACGGTGCGGATGATGCCCGCCAGGTCGGAGGCGGAGACGGTCTTCGGCAGGAAGCCGCGCACCCCGACCTCCAGGGCCCGCTTCAGGTAGCCCGGCCGGCCGTGCCCGGTCACGATCATCACCCGGCACTCCGGCAGCCGGTGCCGCAGCTCGGACGCCACCTCCAGGCCGTCCAGGCCCGGCATCTGCAGGTCCAGCACCGCCACGTCCGGGCGGTGCGCGGCCGCCATCGCCAGCGCCTCCGGGCCGGACGCCGCCTCGGCGACCACCGTCAGGTCGTCCTCCAGCGCGAGCAGCGCCGCCAGCGCTCCCCGGATCAGATGCTCGTCGTCGGCGAGCAGTACCCGCACCCGGTCGGTCACGTCACGGACTCCCTTGCTGCCATCGGTAGTTCGGCGGTCACCCGGAACCGCCCGGGGCCGGTCCCGGCCGCCGTCAGAGTGCCGCCGTGGGCGGCCAGCCGTTCGCGCAGGCCGCGCAGCCCGCTGCCCGCGCCCTCGGTGCGGGACGGCGGGACGGCGGGCACCCCGTCGTTCTCCACCTCCAGCACCGCGACGCCGCCCGAGAGCCGCAGCCGGATCGTGCAGTTGGCGGCCTCGGAGTGCCGCAGCACGTTGGTCGCGGTCTCCCGCACCACCCAGCCGAGCACCGACTGCGCCTCGGCGGGCAGCGCCTCTGCGCCGGCCAGCTCGGTCCGGCAGTCGACGTTCGCGGCCCGCAGCACCGAGGCCGCGCCGATCAGCTCGGTGTGCAGTTCGACGGTGCGGTAGCCGCGCACCACCTCGCGGACCTCGCGCTGCGAGTCCTGGGCGATCCGCTGCACCTCGGTCATCTGGTCCACCGCCTCGGGGCGGCCGCGGCGGGCCAGCTGCACCGCCAACTCGCTCTTCAGCGCGATGGTGGCCAGGTTGCGGCCCAGCACGTCGTGCAGGTCGCGGGAGAACCGCAGCCGCTCCTCGGCGACCGCGAGCCGGGCCTGGGCCTCCCGGGCCCCGTCCAACTCCCAGACCACCCTGGCCATCCAGGCCGAGCAGCGGGCCGCGGCCGCGGCCGCCGTCGCGCCGATCGAGATGCCGACGGCGATGCTGATTGCCGCCGCCGGATGGACGCCCGCCACCGCCGGCGGCACCGCCGTCGCGGCCACCAGCACCAGCCCGCCGAGCAGCGCCGGTCGGGTCGGCAGGGCGACCGACGCGGCGGTGATCCAGCAGGTCGCCGCCATGCTCGCCACGACACCGGCCGCGGGCGCGGTCGGCGAGTCCGGGGTGAGCGGGCCACCGGTCAGCATCGCGGCCAGGGCCAGGCCCGCCGACACCGCCGCCGACAGCGCCGCCCAGCAGTACGGGTGCGGGCGGCGCCCGAGGTACGCGGCCAGGCCGGTGCGGAACATCACGATGTTCAGCACCGACGACACCAGCACCCCGAGCATCAGCAGCCGGAACCCGGTCGGCAGCTCGTCGCCGTCGGCGAGGCCGGCCAGCGAGCCGAACGCGGCCAGCGGCTGGGCCACCGCCACGATGTACAGCGACCACCGCACGTACAGCTCGATGCGCTGCGGTTTGGACAGCGCCTGCCAGCGGCGGATCGGTCGCGGCCTGCTCATCCGCACGGCGTGGTTCCTCTTTCCCGGCTTCCGGACGACTCCGGAGAATCTATCGGCGCGGTTCCCAGCGGAACCAGCGGCGGGCGGCCCAGGCCGCCGCGGCCGCCCACACCACGGCCAGCAGCAGCGGCATCGCGCCCTGGCCCCACGTCCCGGCGAAGCCCTCGGCGGGCCCGGAGCCGTCGGTGCCGAACCACCCGATCCGCAGCAGCTGCAGCGCCGGGGTGGTCGGCAGCAGCCGGCAGACGTCCGCCACCGCGTCCGGCAGCGACTCCAGCGGGACCATCAGGCCGGAGCCGAGCTGCGCCACCAGCAGCAGCGGCAGGGTGGTGATGCCGGCGCTCTCCACCGTCTTGGTGATGGCGCTGGACGCGGCGGCCAGCGCCGCCAGCAGCGCCACCGACAGGCCCAGGCCGAGCACCATCAGCACCGGGTTGACCGGCACCGGCAGGTCGAGCAGCACCGCGCCGCCGACGCCCAGCAGCAGGCACTGCACGAGCGCCAGCGCGATCGACGGGGCGGCGGTGCCGACCAGGATCTCGCCGTCGGTGGCCTCGCCGGTGCGCAGCCGCTTCAGCACCAGCTCGCTGCGCCGCGCGGTGTAGGCGGTGGTCAGGTTGCAGTAGACGACGATCAGCAGCACGATGCCCATCGCGCCGGCGATCAGGTTGGCGTCCACGTTCAGACCGGGGGTCCGTTCGGCGGCCTGGTCGAGGATCGAACTGAGCGCGCCGACCAGCACCAGCGGCAGCGCCAGCGCCATGAACATCGCGGTGCGGTTGCGGCGCAGCAGGGTGGCCTCGGCGCGGCCGAGGGCGAGCAGGCGTCCGGCGGGGGTGGTTGCGGCGGTCATGCGGCACGTCCGATCCGGGGCGGGGTGGCCGCGTCGGAGGCGGCGATGGCGAGGAAGGCCTCTTCGAGGGAGGCGCTGCGGGCGTCCAGGCGGCCCAGGGCGACCCGGTGGCGGGCGGCCCAGCCGAGCAGTTCGGTCAGGGTGCTCTGCAGGTCGGCGGTGCGCAGGGTGATCCGGCGGCCGTCGATCGCCGCTTCGGCGCCGGGCAGGGCGGGCAGGTCGAGGGCGGCGTGCGGGCCGGTGCGCTCGGGCAGTTCGAAGGCGATCCGGGCGGGGTGGTCGGCCAGCACCTCGGCGACGGTGCCGCCGGCCACCACCCGGCCGCCGTGCATGATCGCCAGCCGGTCGGCGAGCTCCTCGGCCTCCTCCAGGTAGTGCGTGGTGAGCAGCACCGTGGTGCCGGCCGCGCGCAGTTCGCGGATCAGCCGCCAGACCGAGGCGCGGGCCTCCGGGTCCAGGCCGGTGGACGGCTCGTCCAGGAACAGCACCTCGGGGCGGCCGAGCAGGGCCATCGCCAGGTCGAGGCGGCGGCGCTCGCCGCCGGAGAGCTGCTTGACCCGGACGGTGCGCTTGGGCAGCAGGCCGACCAGGTCGAGCGCCTCGTCCACGGTGCGGGCGTCGCTGGTCAGTCCGGCCCAGCAGCGGCCGGTCTCGACGAGGGTGAGTTCGCCGGGGAAGCCGCCCTCCTGGAGCATGATGCCGATCCGGGGCCGGAGCGCCGCCCGGTCGTGGGCCGGGTCCAGACCGAGCACCCGGGCCTGGCCGGCGCTCGGCGCGGCCAGGCCCTCCAGCACCTCCAGGGTGGAGGTCTTGCCGGCGCCGTTGGTGCCGAGCAGCGCGAACAGCTCGCCGGGGGCGACGGTGAGGTCCAGGCCGCGGACGGCCTCGAACCCGGCGTCGCCGGACGGTCCGTAGCGGCGGTGCAGGCCGCGGGCCTCGACGGCGGGGCGGGGACGGCTGGTGTCGGTCATGGCTCCAGCCTCCCGTCGGCCGGTACCGGTCAGTAGTGCGGGCCGTCACCGGGTGCCGGTGGAGTTCCACGGGTCGGCGATGACAAATGTCATCGGGCCGGTCCCGGACCGGTCGGGGGCCGGAAACGCCGAAGGCCCCCTCGGTGAGGGGGCCTTCGGAACCGGAGCGGACGACGAGATTCGAACTCGCGACCCTCACCTTGGCAAGGTGATGCTCTACCAACTGAGCCACGTCCGCATGATATTGAGTTGTACAGCCGATAACGCTGACTGCGAGCGGACGACGAGATTCGAACTCGCGACCCTCACCTTGGCAAGGTGATGCTCTACCAACTGAGCCACGTCCGCACGGTGCCTGGGCACCGGCCGCCCCGCTCGGGTTGTTCCCCCGGTTGCGGCGACGAGAAATACTCTACAACATCAATCGGCCTGCTCGCCCCACCCTTCCCCGGCGACCCGGCCGGGGAAGGGCCGGCAGCCCTCAACGGGCCGCCGGGAAGGGTCAGTTGTTCTCGGAGAACGCCTCGTACACGTGCTTCGGGATGCGGCCGCGGGCGGGCAGCTCCATGCCGTTGGACTGCGCCCAGGCGCGCACCGCGGCCGGGTCGGGGGTCAGCGCGGTGCGGCGGAAGGACTTCCCGCTGCGGCTCTGCCGGCGCCCGGCGGCCACGAACGGGGCGAGCGCCTCCCGGAGCTTTTCCGCGTTGTCGGCGGACAGGTCGATCTCGTACGACTTCCCGTCCACGCCGAAGTGGACGGTTTCCGCGGCGGCGCCGCCGTCCAGGTCGTCGGAGAGCGTGACGACTACACGCTGAGCCATGGGTGTCAATCCTCTCGGGCAATTCGGCCGACGGTGGTCTCGGATGCCCCGCCGGTCCGCTGGGCCGGGATCACGGCATCCGTCGGCGGGCAGGGAGGGCCCACGCCGAGATGCGGCGCGTTCGGCTGCCGGTCGCCCTATTCTGCACCCGGAAGCTACTGAAATCGAAGAGTTCGGGATTCCTTTTTTCCGGATATTCACGGGGTTCCCTCGGATGCCGATACTGCCTCGTTACAGACGGGATTAAACCGACGAAATGGGATGGCGGCCGGGGTCCGGAGAGGCGCGGAAGCCTTGTCGCGTAAGGGGCGTGGGTCTACGCGCGTTGCCGCTGGTGGGCCGCAAGATGCCGTTCCGACACAGGTAGGCTGAAGGTCCCCCGCCTGAACGCAATCACCACCGGGAGTGCCAGTGGCACGCGTCGTAGTCGACGTCATGCTCAAGCCGGAGATCCTCGACCCGCAGGGACAGGCGGTGCAGCGCGCACTGCCCCGTCTGGGATTCGCCGGGATCGCCGACGTCCGCCAGGGCAAGCGTTTCGAACTGGAGCTGGAAGGGCCGGTCGACGACGCCGCGCTCGCCCGCATCCGCGAGGCCGCCGAAACCTTCCTCGCCAACACCGTGATCGAGGACTTCACCGTCCGCGTCGAGGAGGAGGGCAAGTGACCACCCGCGTCGGCGTCGTCACTTTCCCCGGCTCCCTCGACGACCGCGACGCCCGTCGCGCGGTCCGCCTGGCCGGCGCCGAGCCGGTCGCCCTCTGGCACCGTGACAAGGATCTCCACCAGGTCGACGCGGTCGTCCTGCCGGGCGGATTCTCTTACGGCGACTATCTGCGCTGCGGTGCCATCTCCCGCTTCTCGCCGGTGATGGAGACCATCATCGAGCAGGCGAAGCTGGGAATGCCGGTCCTCGGTATCTGCAACGGCTTCCAGGTGCTGTGCGAATCGCACCTGCTGCCCGGCGCGCTCACCCGGAACGACTCGCTGCACTTCATCTGCCGCGACCAGAAGCTCCGCATCGAGAACGCCACGACGGCCTGGACCAACGATTACTCGGCCGGCCAGGAAATCGTCGTTCCGCTCAAGAACGGCGAAGGCCGGTTCGTCGCCGACGAGCGCGTCCTCGACGAACTCGAGGCCGAAGGCCGCATCGTGGCCCGGTACTTGGAGCTGAACCCGAACGGTTCGTACCGCGACATCGCCGGCATCACCAACGCCGCCGGCAATGTCGTCGGCCTGATGCCGCACCCGGAGCACGCCGTGGAGCCGCTCACCGGTCCGACCACCGAGGGCCTGGGCTTCTTCACTTCCGTCCTGAAGCAGCTGGTGAACGCCTGATGAGCCTCGACACCGTCAAGAACGCCGAGCAGACCCCGGACGCCGCCCAGCCCTGGGCCGAACTCGGCCTCAAGCAGGACGAGTACGCGCGGATCCGGGAGATCCTGGGCCGCCGCCCGACCGGCGCCGAGCTGGCCATGTACTCGGTGATGTGGTCGGAGCACTGCTCGTACAAGAGCTCCAAGGTCCACCTCAAGCAGTTCGGCGAGAAGGCCCCGAAGAACGACGCGATGCTCGTCGGCATCGGCGAGAACGCCGGTGTGGTCGACGTCGGCCAGGGCTACGCGGTCACCTTCAAGGTCGAGTCGCACAACCACCCGTCGTACATCGAGCCCTACCAGGGCGCGGCCACCGGCATCGGCGGCATCGTGCGCGACATCCTGGCGATGGGCGCCCGCCCGGTCGCCGTGATGGACCCGCTGCGCTTCGGTGCGGCCGACCACCCGGACACCCGGCGCGTGCTGCCTGGGATCGTCGCGGGCATCGGCGGCTACGGCAACTGCCTGGGCCTGCCGAACATCGGCGGCGAGGTCGTCTTCGACTCCTGCTACCAGGGCAACCCGCTGGTCAACGCGCTGTGCGTCGGCGTGATGAAGCACGAGGACATCCACCTCGCGAAGGCCTCCGGCCCCGGCAACAAGGTCATCCTGTACGGAGCCCGCACCGGCGGCGACGGCATCGGCGGCGTCTCGGTGCTCGCCTCGGAGACCTTCGACGCGACCGGCCCGGCCAAGCGCCCCGCCGTCCAGGTCGGCGACCCGTTCCAGGAGAAGCTCCTCATCGAGTGCACCCTGGAGATCTTCCGCGAGGACCTCGTCGCGGGCATCCAGGACCTCGGCGGCGCCGGCCTGTCCTGCGCCACCTCGGAGCTGGCCTCGGCCGGCACCGGCGGCATGCGGATCGAGCTGGACACCGTGCCGCTGCGCGACCACACGCTCTCGCCCGAGGAGATCCTCATGAGCGAGTCGCAGGAGCGCATGTGCGCCATCGTCGAGCCCGGCAAGGTCGACCGCTTCCTGGAGATCTGCGAGAAGTGGGACGTCATCGCCACCGTCATCGGCGAGGTGACCGACGGCGAGCGCCTGGAGATCTTCTGGCACGGTGAGCAGGTCGTCGACGTGCCGCCGCGCACCGTCGCCCACGAGGGCCCGACCTACCAGCGCCCGTACGCCCGCCCGTCCTGGCAGGACGCGCTGCAGGCCGACGCCCCGACCGCCGAGCGGCTCGCCCGCCCGACCGACGGCGCCGGCCTGAAGGACGCGCTGCTGAAGGTCGCCGGTTCGCCGAACCAGGCCTCCAAGGCGTGGATCACCGACCAGTACGACCGCTACGTGCTGGGCAACACGGTGCTCGCCACCCCCGAGGACTCCGGCATGATCCGGATCGACGAGGAGACCAACCTCGGCGTCTCGGTCGCCACCGACGGCAACGGCCGCTACACCAAGCTGGACCCGTACACCGGCGCCCAGCTGGCGCTGGCCGAGGCCTACCGGAACGTCGCGGCCGGCGGCGCCAAGCCGCTCGCGGTCTCCGACTGCCTCAACTTCGGCTCCCCCGAGGACCCGGACGTGATGTGGCAGTTCGCCGAGGCCACCCGCGGCCTGGCCGACGCCTGCCAGGTGCTCGGCACCCCGGTCACCGGCGGCAACGTCTCGCTCTACAACCAGACCGGCGACGTCGCCATCCACCCGACCCCCGTGGTCGCGGTGCTCGGCGTCATCGACGACGTCACCCGGCGCACCCCGGTCGGCTTCGCCGAGGAGGGCCAGCTGCTCTACCTGCTCGGCGACACCGCCGACGAGCTGGGCGGCTCCGCCTGGTCGCAGGTCGTGCACAACCACCTCGGCGGCCTGCCGCCCAAGGTGGACCTGGAGCGCGAGCGCCTGCTGGGCGAGATCCTGATCGCCGCCTCCCGCGACGGCATGGTCGACGCCGCCCACGACCTCTCCGACGGCGGCCTCGCGCAGGCCCTGGTGGAGAGCTGCCTCAAGGGCGGCAACGGCGCCCGCGTCGTCGTCCCCGAGGGCATCGACCCGTTCGTGTTCCTGTTCTCCGAGTCCGCCGGGCGCGCCGTGGTGGCCGTCCCGCGCAGCGAGGAGCTCCGGTTCAACGACATGTGCGGCGCCCGCGGCCTGCCCGCCGCCCGCATCGGTGTGGTGGACGGCGAGGCGCTGGAGGTCCAGGGCCAGTTCACCGTCACCCTGGCCGAGCTGCGCGACGCCCACACGGGTGTCATCGAGTCGCTGCTCGCCTGACGGTTCGTCAACCCAGGGCGGTCGGTTCCGGAGGAATCCGGGCCGGCCGCCCTGCGGCGTTTTGTACGCTGCGGGCATGCCCACCGTGAAGCCCCGAACCTACGACCCGGTGAAGGTGCGCGCCGCGCTCACCGGGCAGCTCGACGCGATCGCCGCCGCCGTCCGCTCGCTGGACGACGACCAGCTCGCCCTGCCGACCCGGCTGGGGGAGTGGCGGGTGCGCGAACTCGTCGCCCACCTCGGCATGGTGGCCAGCTGGGTGCCGCTGCACCTGCACGACCCGCTGCCGCCGAAGCCGCCCATCACACCGCTGTACTGGGCCTCGCAGACCCGCACCGCGGCGGCCGCGATCAACTCCACGGCGGTGGAGCTGGTGGCCGAGCAGTTCGCCGGGGACGCCGCCCAGGTGTCGGGTGAACTCGACCGGCAGATCGGCGAGTTGTGGCGCGTCCTGGACAGCGCGGACGGGCAGCAGCCGGGCCGGGTGCTGCTGATGCGGTTCGGCCCGATGCTGCTCGCCGACTTCCTGGTCACCCGCCTGGTGGAGACGGTGGTGCACGCCGACGACCTGGCCGACGCGCTGGGCCTGGCCGCCTTCCCGCACGACCGCTTCGCGCTGGCCTCCACCGCGCGGCTGCTGGCCGACGCCTTCGCCGTCCAGGTGCCGGGCGGCGCGGTCGAGTTGCGGATCCCCCCGGTCGCCGTGGTGCAGGCCGTCGAAGGCCCCCGGCACACCCGCGGCACCCCGCCCAACGTGGTGGAGACCGACCCGCTGACCTGGATCCGCCTCGCCACCGGCCGCCTCGCCTGGCCCGCCGCGCTGGACGCCACCCTCAGCGCGAGCGGCGAGCGCAGCGACCTGTCCGGCTACCTGCCGGTGCTGGGCTGACGCTCACCCCTGCTCGGCCAGCGCGGCGGCCAACTCCCGGAT
This sequence comes from Kitasatospora sp. NPDC004531, assembly GCF_053602195.1. Classification (NCBI taxonomy): domain Bacteria; kingdom Bacillati; phylum Actinomycetota; class Actinomycetes; order Kitasatosporales; family Streptomycetaceae; genus Kitasatospora; species Kitasatospora sp. NPDC004531. The sequence goes on from NZ_JBSGDD010000020.1 coordinate 23,065, forward strand.
GCCCGCGTCGCGTTCGGCCGCCGTGTCGCCGTAGTCGTAGCTGTGGGTGAACTCGGCGTTCGGGAACGCCCGGGCCATCCACATCGCGCAGTAGTGGCCGGGCATGGTGCAGGCCTGCAGCTCGGTGTAGACCTCGACCACGTCCTCGGGGTCGAGGCCGGCCGCCGACAGCCGGTGCCAGAGCGCCTCCTCGGCGTGCAGGGCGAGCGAGCCGTCGGCGGTGACGATCTGCGGCTCGCCGTCCCTGCCGCGCACCTTGAACGCGGCGTAGCCGGGCACGCCCCGGGTGTGCCGGATGTCCTCCAGCACCCGGGGCCACCACTGCTCGTCGCTCTCGAACGCCCGCAGGTCGGTGCCGCGGAGCCGGCCCTCCGCCGCCGAGAACAGCCGGAACACCTCGTCCGGGCGCTCGGCGGCGGCCAGCGCCCGCAGGTTCTCGTCCAGGTCGCACAGGCTCTCCAGGAACGCGCCGAGCGAGGCGTTGACCGGGACGGACGGCCCCCGGAAGGCCAGGTACACCGCCCGGACCCGGCCCTCCCCGTCCACGCACAGCTCCGCGCCCCGGTCGTTGCCCAGCCGCACCCAGTCGGCCTCGGCCCGCCCCTCGGCGTCCAGCCCGACCCCGCGCGCCCAGTCGCCGAGCCGCAGCGGCTGCCCGGGCTCCGCCGCGAAGTACGGCCCCACCTGCAACGGCAGCCCCGCCCCGCCGAGCAGCCCCACCGTCCCGGCCGAGGCCACCGTGCCGCCCAGCGCGGCAGGATCGGGACGGTACAGGCCACCCGGCCCGAAACGGTCGAGCAGGCGCTGGGTGAGTGCGGCGGTCATGGGGGCTCCGTAGGTCGGGTTCGATCCGCCGCAGCTTCTCGGACAGTCGGGCGAGGACCTCGTCGGGGTCCGGCCCGTAGACCTGCTCCAGCTCGGTGCGGGTGACGGGTTCGAGCTGCGGCATGCCGACAGCCTATGGACTGCTGGGCGCTCGGTGCCGGAGCGGGGGCGCCGGTCAGGGGACGGAGGGGCCGCTGATGTACTTGCCCTTGGCGTCGTAGGGCCAGGCGTTGGCGACGCAGCCCCGGAGGCCGTAGATCTGCTGCATCATCGCGGGGGCGGGCTTGCCCTTGCCGGGGCAGGTTTCGTGGCCGCGGCCGATGCGGTGGCCGACCTCGTGGTTGATGATCAGGGCGCGGTAGTCGTCCAGGGGGCCGTTGAACTCGGGCGAACCGGTGAGCCAGCGCTTGGAGTTGACCACCACCTGCTTGCCGACGTCGCAGTTCACCTCGTTGTGGGTGTCGAGGCCGCCGAGCGCGCAGATCGAGTCGGCGGTGTCGGGGGAGGCGATCTTGACGGTGAAGTCGTACTCGCCGGAGGAGACCAGCTGGAAGCTGTCGCGCTTGTCGGTCGTCCAGCTGCGCGGGTCGGACAGGACGGTCTGGATGGCCTTCGCGGCGGTGTTCGGGTCGATGCCGATGCCGTTCTCGACCTCCACCTGGTAGCGGCGCAGCACGCCGCCGGTGCCGAACCGGCCGCCGCTGGCGGTGGCGGTGGTGAAGGAGCCGCTGCCGCGCCCGACGATCTCCGGTGCGGAGGGCGGCGCGGAGGGCGGTGCGGAGGAGGACGGCGGCGGGCCGGACGGTTCGGGGGACGGCGTGCTGGGGGCGGAGTCGGTCAGCGGCGGCACGGCCCGGGCCTGGGTGGTCGGGTCGTCGGTGGCCGTGGACGCGGAGCCCCCCTGGTGCAGTGCGACGAATCCGGCCGTGCCCAGGACGGCGATCGCCACGGCGCCGCCCAGCACGGCGGCCGTCCGCCGGCGGGCAAGGCGTCGCCGGGCCGCGGCGGCGCGTCGGCGGGACGACCTTTGAGCTGCGCGCATCTGGATCCCCCCGGGGCGGTGGCGCGTTGTTCGGGTGGCCCGTTCGAGTGAAGGTGCCACACCGTCAACATACGCGGTATGGCCCTGATCGGTTCCATCGGGCCGTTCGGGCGCCATGCCCGCCCGCACGGCCCGAACGGAAGAAGCCACAGGCAGGTGCCGGTGTCGACCGACCGCCCGCCGTCGCCGGCTGTGAGCGCCGCCGCCCCGGGAGGACGGCGACGGGCCGCCCCCGGGATGGGGACGGCCCGTCGGACGAGGGACTCGGCGGCTACTGCTTGAGCTCGGCGTACGCCTCGGCGCTGCTGTCCTTCAGGAACTGCCAGCAGCGGGCCTCCTCCTCGGTCTCGTTGATCGCGCCGGCGGCCCGGGCGAGCGCGGCCAGGCAGCGCAGGAAGCCGCGGTTGCCGCGGTGCTCCCACGGCACCGGGCCGTGTCCGCGCCATCCGCTGCGGCGCAGCGCGTCGAGGCCGCGGTGGTAGCCGGTGCGGGCGTAGGCGTAGGACTCGACGGTGCGGCCGGCGGCGAAGGAATCGTCCGCGAGCATCGCCCAGGCCAGGCAGAACGCCGGGTACTCGGCCGCCACCTGGGTCGGGGACGCGGACTCCTCGGCCAGCATCCGGTACGGCTGCTCCTCCTCGGGCAGGAGGGTCGGCTCGGGCCCGTCGAGCAGGTTCTTGTGCATCTCCATGGTGTGCCAGTCTGCCACTCGGACCTGGTGGAGCAACCATGGTTCCGCCGCCCCGCGCGCATACGCCGGTGCCCCGCACCCGGGCGGGTACGGGGCACCGGCGGCGGCCGGGGCCGTTACTTCATGCGCTTGCCGGCCGAGCGCAGCTGCTGCGCGGCCTCCAGCACGCGGGCGGCCATGCCGGCCTCGGCCAGCTTGCCCCAGGTGCGCGGGTCGTAGGTGTTCTTCTTGCCGACCTCGCCGTCGACCTTCAGCACGCCGTCGTAGTTGCGGAACATGTGGTCCACGACGGGGCGGGTGAAGGCGTACTGGGTGTCGGTGTCGAGGTTCATCTTCACGACGCCGTTCTCCAGCGCGGTGCGGATCTCCTCCGCGGTGGAGCCGGAGCCGCCGTGGAAGACGAAGTCGAACGGGTCCTGCTTGCCGTACTGCTTGCCGATCTCGTCCTGCAGGTCGCGCAGCAGCTCCGGACGCAGCACCACGTTGCCCGGCTTGTACACGCCGTGCACGTTGCCGAACGAGGCGGCCAGCAGGTAGCGGCCCTTCTCGCCCAGGCCGAGCGCCTCGGCGGTGCGCACCGCGTCGTTCACGGTGGTGTACAGCTCGTCGTTGATCTCGTGCGAGACGCCGTCCTCCTCGCCGCCGGTCGGGGTGATCTCGACCTCGAGGATGATCCTGGCGGCGGCGGCCTGGGCCAGCAGCTCCTGGCCGATGGCCAGGTTGTCGGCCAGGGTCTCGGCGGAGCCGTCCCACATGTGCGACTGGAACAGCGGGTTCTCGCCGCGGGCGACGCGCTCGGCGGAGATCGCCAGCAGCGGGCGGACGTAGCCGTCCAGCTTGTCCTTCGGGCAGTGGTCGGTGTGCAGGGCGACGGTGACGTCGTACTTGGCCGCGACGATGTGCGCGAACTCGGCCAGCGCGACGGCGCCGGTCACCATGTCCTTGTTGTGCTGGCCGCCCAGGAACTCCGCACCACCGGTGGAGATCTGGATGATGCCGTCGCTCTCGGCCTCGGCGAAACCGCGCAGCGCGGCGTGCAGGGTCTGCGACGAGGTGACGTTGATGGCCGGGTAGGCGAACTTGCCCGCCTTGGCCCGGTCGAGCATCTCGTTGTAGGCCTCGGGAGTTGCGATGGGCATGCGAATCCGCTCCTGTCGGTGTGGGGCGATCGGACGACGCTGTCCGAAGGCTCGATACGCCTGTGGTTCACGACGGATGCGGCACGAGCTGAGGGTGGTTGCTCGACCGCGGGCCGGACACCTCGGCCATCTTCCCAGACTCGCCGTCCGGACACACCCAGCGGCCCGCCACTTGGGACGGCCACCCGGGCGAGGTCCTCGGCGGGGGGTTCGCGGGCGTCCGGTTAAGGCTTCGCAAAGCAGTACGGGCTATCCTGCGCGCGTGGAACACATCCAGCTCGCCGTCAACGTCCTTGACGCCAAATCGCTCGTCGCCTCCGTGGGCGCCATCGGGATCCTGGCGATCATCTTCGCCGAGACCGGCCTGCTGGTCGGGTTCTTCTTCCCGGGTGACTCGCTCCTCATCCTGGCCGGCGTCGCCGCCTCCAGCGCCGCCGCCAAGGTGTTCGGCGAGGGCGCCCAGATGAACATCGCCGTACTGCTGATCGGCGCGCCGGTGTGCGCCATCGCCGGCGCCCAACTCGGACACCTGCTCGGGCACAAGGTCGGCCCGAAGATGTTCGACAAACCGAACTCCAAGCTGCTGCGCCGCGAGTACGTGGACAAGGCCGAGGAGTACTTCGACAAGTTCGGCCCCGCCAAGGCCGTCGTGATGGCCCGCTTCATCCCGGTGGTGCGGACCTTCCTCAACCCGGTGGCCGGCACCCTGAAGATGCCCGCCAAGACGTTCTTCGTCTGGAACGCGGTCGGCGGTCTGCTGTGGACCGAGAGCATGCTGCTGATCGGCTACTTCACCGGCGACCAGCTGGCCGGGGTGATCGACAAGTACCTGCTGCCCGCGATGGCGCTGATCGTGCTGATCTCGATCTCGCCGATCATCGTCGAGGTGGTGCGCGAGCGGAAGAAGAAGAAGGCCGCCGGCGCGCTCGCCGAGGCCCAGGCCGGCGAGCCGGTCGCCGGCGGCGGCCGTCACCGCAAGAACTGAGCACCCCGACACGCGAGAGGCCCCGGCCACCCGAGAGGGCGGCCGGGGCCTCCGTCGTTCCCCGTGGGAGCCGGGCCTCCGGCGTCGTTCCACGTGGAACGGGGGCTCACAGCCCCAGGTCGTCCAGGGTGTACGCGGTGACGTACGGCAGGCCGGTCTCCGCGATCGCCGGGGCCGCGCCGCGCTCCACGATCACCGCGACGCCCACCACCTCGGCGCCCGCCTCGCGCAGCGCCTCCACGGCGGTCAGCACCGAGCCGCCGGTGGTCGAGGTGTCCTCCACCGCCAGCACCCGGCGGCCCTTCACGTCCGGGCCCTCGATGCGGCGCTGCAGGCCGTGCGCCTTGCCCGCCTTGCGGACCACGAAGGCGTCCAGCTTGCGGCCGCGGGCCGCCGCGGCGTGCAGCATCGCGGTGGCCACCGGGTCGGCGCCCAGGGTCAGACCGCCCACCGCGTCGAACTCCAGGTCGGCGGCGGCGTCCAGCATCACCTTGCCGACCAGCGGGGCCGCCTCGGCGTCCAGGGTGATCCGGCGCAGGTCGACGTAGTAGTCGGCCTCCCGGCCGGAGGAGAGGGTGACCTTGCCGTGCACGACGGCCTTGTCCTTGATCTGCGCCAGCAGGGCGTCCCGGTCGTTGCTCATGGGCAGCAAGCTTAGTTGTGCGCCCCGGCTCAGCGTCGCCGCAGGGCCCTAACCAGCACCACCGCGCCGCCGAGCAGCGCCACTCCGCCGCCGATCACCCACGGCAGCGCGCTGCGCTCGCCGCCCGCGCCCGGCAGCAGAACCGGTTCGCCACCCCAGCGGGTGGCCGCGCGGGCCCGCGCGCTGTGGGCCGGCGGGGCGGGCGCGTACCGGCCGTGCGGCGGGGCGTGGTCCACCTCCTCGGCGGAGCGGCCGACGATGCTGCGCCGCACCGGGGCGCTCTCCTGCTCGAACGACTCGGGGCGCGGCACCGGCACCGGCTCGGGCAGCTCGTCCTCGTTGAACGAGATCAGGTCGGAGAGGTCGTCGTCCAGGTCCGGGCCCTGCGCCCGCTCGTCCAGGAACACCACGGTCGCGTCGTCGGGCTCCTGCTCGGCGTCCTCGCCGGGCCCGGACAGCTCGGCGACCAGCGCCGCCGCCGCCCGGTCGATCAGCCGGCGGCCGGCCGTCTCCAGCGCCGGGGCGTCGAAGCCCGCCAGCCGGCCGGAGGCGGTCAGCGCGGTCGCGAGGCGGATCACGGTCTCGCCCGGCCGCTCCCGCAGGGTGACGCGCAGCTCGGCGGTCACCGGGGCCGCGCCGCGGATCTCCTCGCCGGTCAGCCGCAGCTCCAGCGCGTCGTCCTGCCAGCCGGCCACGGACAGCCGGCCGGCGAAGGTGATGGTGGAGCCGCCGATCCGGACCCGGAGCCGGCTGTCCGCCGCCGACGGGGCGGAGGCGGACGCGACCGCGCTCAGCCCCGGCACGCAGCGGGCCACCAGCTCGCGGTCCACCAGCGCTTCCCGGACCACCTCGGCGGGCAGCGGGACGACAACCTCATGCTCCATACCGGCGAGCCTACCGACCGGCCGCCGCCGTGCCGAGCCCCGCACCCGAAGCGGGGCCGGACGTGCCGCGAACGGGCGCACGGCGGACGGTCGTTCGGGCCGGCGGGCGCTGCGCTCAGGGGCCGATCAGCGAGTGCGGCGGCGGCAGCGGCGACGGCCGGTGGGCGGACAGCCGGGCAGCCGTGCCGCGCAGCGCGTCCACGGTGAGCGAGCGCGGCGCGGGCGCGTCCGGGGCCAGCGCCAGCGCGGGGGCGGCGTGGCCAGCCAGGGTGTGGCCGGCCAGCAGGAACGCCGGGGCGGGCCCGGTCTGCCCGCAGTCCTCGGCGGCCGGGGCGACGCCCTGGTACGGGACGGCGTCCAGGCCCGCGGCGGCCAGCCCCGCCTCGGAGCTCCACAGCACCCCGTCCGGGGCGCCGCCGCGCACCGCCAGCCGGCCGGCCGGGGCGAGCCGGCGCGCGGCCAGGCCGTAGAACTCGCGCGAGCGGTACTTGCCGTGCGCGGCCTCGTCGTCCAGGTCGGAGACGATCACGTCGAACTGGTCCGCGGCCTTGCGCAGCCAGCCCATCGGCTCGGCGGTCACCAGCCGTACCCGGGGGTCGTCCCAGGCGTGCTCGGTCAGCGCGTCGTAGGCGCCGTCCCGGTGGGCCAGTGCGGAGAGCTCCGGGTCCCGTTCGACCACCAGCACGCTGTGCACCGCCGGGTGCCGCAGCACCTCGCGCAGCGCCAGGCCGTCGCCGCCGAGCACCAGGACCCGGGCGCTGGGGCCGCCGGCCAGGGCGGGGCGGACCAGCGCCTCGTGGTCGCGGTACTCGTCGGGGCCGCAGACGGCGAGCCGGCCGTCCAGGAAGAGCTTCAGCGGCGGCGGGGTGCGGGTGGCGGCGCCGGCGGGGGCGGGTGGGCCGCCGGTGAGGACGATCTCCTGGTAGCGGCTCTGCGAGGCGAACCGGACCGGTCCGCCGTACAGGGCGTGCCGGGCGGCGCGTTCGATCGCGCCGGTGCAGGCGGCGGCCAGCGCGAGGGCGGCGAGCACCAGGCCGCAGCCGGTCCACAGCAGCAGGCGGGCGCGCGGGGTGGGTTCGGCGCGGAACAGCCAGAGCACCACCACCGCCCCGGCGACCGCGTTCACGGCGCCGGTCACCAGCGCGCCGGCGGCCTGCCCGAGCGCGGGCAGCAGGACGAACGGGAAGGCCAGGCCGCCGATCAGCGCGCCCACGTAGTCGGCGGCGAACAGGTCGGCGACGGCCCGGCCGGCGTGCTCGCGGCGGATCCGCTGGATCAGCGTCATCAGCAGCGGGATCTCGGCGCCGATCAGCAGTCCGATCAGCACGGTGGCGCCGATCAGCGCGATCAGCGTGGTGTGCGGCTGGCGCAGCCACGCCCAGCCGCAGTAGAGGGCGAGCGCGGACAGGCCGCCGGTCAGCGACAGCGCGTACTCGACCACGGCGAAGGAGGTGGCGGGGCGGCGGGTGAGGCCCTTGGCGAGCAGCGAGCCGATGCCCATCGCGAAGACCATCACGGACAGCACCACGGAGGTCTGGGTGACCGAGTCGCCGAGCAGGTAGCCGCCGAGCGCGACCAGTTCGAGTTCGTACACCAGGCCGCAGGCCGCGCAGACGAACGCCGCCAGCAGCACCAGGATCCGGGCCGCGCGGGCGGGCAGGGCGAGCGGTATGGCGCCGCCGGCCCGGACCGCGCCGCCGGGGCCCGCGGTGCGGGGGGCGGTGGTGGGCCGGTGCTCGGCCGTCGGCGGGGGAGCGGGGGCGTCCGGAGCCGGCTGCGCGGACCGTCCGACCGGAGGGTTGATCATGAATGCACGCTAGGCGAGAGGCCGGGCGGGCGGCTGCGCCCAATCGGGCGACCGCCGGTGGCGTCGGGTTGACGGCGAGCCCCGTCCGACCTGCGGTTACGGGCTGCCGGGCCCGTCCCGAACGCCCCGGCCGCTGTCGCCCTCCCGGGTACCCGCTTCACGCGCTCCGGCCGCCCTGGCCGCCGTGGGCGCCCAGGCCGCTCAGGGCCTCGGCGGGGCGGCGCAGCGACAGCGAGGAGCGGGTGCACACCAGGCGGCCCTCCTGCGGGTAGGCGTGCCAGGTGCGCCAGTGCACCCGGCGGTCCTCGCAGTGCGCGACCAGGGCGGTGAAGGCGCTCGGGTCGCCGGGGAAGATCCCGGCCAGTGCCCGCGGGTGCCCCTCGACCAGGGCCAGCAGCTCCTGGGCGCGGGCCGCGAACACGTGCGGCGGCAGCTCCTCGATCCGGGCGGCGAACTCGTACTCCCAGCCGGCCACCTGTTCGGCGACCCGGGCCGGCAGCGGGGTGCGGCGGCCGGGCAGACAGGCCACCGTCTCCAGGCAGTCGCCCGGGCCGGCGGCCAGCACCACCTGGTGGGAGGCGCCCAGCAGCCGCAGCTGGAGGGTGCCGCCGAGGGCGCCGGTGCGGCCCGTCCCGTCGTCGAGTCCGATGTCGCGGACCGCCAGTGCGGGCAGCGGATCGCCGCCCAGTTGCCAGGCCAGGTCGCCGGCGCGGGTGTCCGTGTAGGAGGTCTGCAGGGTGGTGAGCATGCTCGGCTCCGCGTTTCAGCTCAGTACGCGCCGCTGCGGTTGGCGTCCACTCCTCAGCACGTGAGGGTGTTCGAGACTGTCCGATCCGGGGCGCGGCCGACCGTGGAAGGAAGAATTCCGTCCGGAGATTCAGCAGCAGAGAAGCACGAATTCTCCGGGTCCGTCAGGGATTTACCCATGTTTGGCACTCATTCACCGTTCTGAGGCCTGTGCCCGACTGGGTGTGATCGGTCCCGGGTTGCACATTGTCCGGTGAGCGCCCCTACGCCGGTGTCGTGCGCCGTGCACTCCTGGGGTGCGAGCGGCGCGATCGGCGTCGGGGCAGGCCGGAGGGGCCGGTGGCGCGGCCCGGCCACCGGCTACCCCGTCCGTCCGGTTCCTAACGGCCGCGCAGCCGTTCGACGGCCTCCCGCAGCACCGACTCCTGCTTGCAGAAGGCGAACCGGACCTGGCTGAGGCCGATCTCGGTGCGGTCGTAGAACACCGCGTTGGGGATGGCCACCACGCCGCAGCGGCCGGGCAGTTCGCGGCAGAACGCGATGCCGTCCCGCTCCCCGAGCGGGGTGATGTCGGTGGTGATGAAGTAGGTGCCCTGCGGCTCGAACACCTGGAAGCCCGCCTCGGCCAGGCCGTCCGCCAACAGGTCGCGCTTGCGCCGCAGTTCGGCGCGGAAGCCGTCGTAGTAGGCGTCGGGCAGGCGCAGCGCCTCGGCGACGGCGTACTGGAACGGGCCGGCCGAGACGTAGGTCAGGTACTGCTTGGCGGTGCGGACGGCGGCGACCAGTTCGGGGGCGGCGGTGACCCAGCCGACCTTCCAGCCGGTGAACGAGAAGGTCTTGCCGGCCGAGGAGATCGCGACGGTGCGCTCGCGCATGCCGGGCAGGGCGGCCAGGGGGTGGTGGGCGCCGCTGAACACCAGGTGCTCGTAGACCTCGTCGGTGATCACCAACAGGTCGCGTTCGACGGCCAGTTCGGCGATCGCGGCGAGTTCCTCGGGGGTCAGCACGGTGCCGGTCGGGTTGTGCGGAGTGTTGATCAGCAGCAGCCGGGTGCGCGGGGTGATCAGCGAGCGCAGCTCGTCCAGGTCCGGCCGGAAGTCGGGCTGCCGGAGCGTCAGCGGGACGCGGACCGCGCCGGCCATCGCGATGCAGGCCGCGTACGAGTCGTAGAACGGTTCGAAGGCGATCACCTCGTCGCCGGGCTCCAGCAGGGCGAGCAGGGCGGCGGCGATGGCCTCGGTGGCGCCGGCCGTGATCAGCACCTCGCGGTCCGGGTCGTACGTCAACCCGTAGAAGCGGTGCTGGTGTTCGGCGACGGCGGCGCGCAGCTCGGGGATGCCGGGCCCCGGCGGGTACTGGTTGCCGTGGCCTTCGCGCAGGGCTCGCACGGCCGCCTCGCGGACCTCCTCGGGCCCGTCGGTGTCCGGGAAGCCCTGCCCCAGGTTGATCGAGCCGGTGGCGGTGGCCAGGGCGGACATCTCCGCGAAGATCGTCGTCCCCATGCCCGCCAGCCGGCGGTTCAGCAGCGGCCTTGCACCCATTGCGGCTCCTCGCGAGTCGTGTTCGGCCGGTCCTCCGGCGGCCCCGGTCGCGGACGGACGGTCCGGACCGGCCGACCCGCGGTGGTTCCGATGGCGGAGCCGGGTCCGGGTCGGGTCGCGGGAGTGGGCGGCGCTCGGTCGGCTGACGCTACATCACTCGGATCGTCCGTCGCCGGGGGCTTCCCGCGGTCGCCGTTCACGCGCCCGCCGGCGGGATCCGTGCCGGGACGCCGGCCCGGTCCGCCGGCCGACGCGAGCACGGGCGCGCGGCCTCGCTGCTGTCCCGAACGGATCGTCGGTTCGCGAAGGCTGGTCTAGTCTGCCGCCAAAGGGGTGATCCTCGTCCGGGGATCCGCGGGCCGGGGGGAACCGGGCCCGTGTGGGGCTATCGGAAGTGAATCAATGGCGTCCGGAACAGTCGTGTCGTCGTCCGCCGTCCGGCCGTGCGGGGGAGAGGACGGGCCGCCGGCCGGGTGGCGCGGGATCACCTGGGCGCGGCTGCTGCCATGGGGTCTGGCCGCCGGGTTCTTCGTGTTCTACGCGCTGTTCTGCCTGCGCCGCCACGGGCTGCTCCTGACCACCGGGTACGACCTGGGGATATTCGAGCAGGCGGTGCGCGGCTACGCGCGCTTCGAGCTGCCCGTCACCCCGCTGAAGGGGGACGGGTTCAACCTGCTCGGCGACCACTTCTCGCCGATCCTGCTGACGCTGGTGCCGTTCTACCTGGTGTGGCCGGCCGCCGAGACGCTGCTGGTCGCGCAGGCCGCCCTGCTGGCGCTGGCGGTGGTGCCGCTCGCCCGTTGGGCGCAGCGGGAGTTGGGCCGGGCGGCGGCGGTCGCGGTGGCGCTCGGGTACGGGTTCTCCTGGGGCGTCGGGTCGACCATCGGGTTCGACTTCCACGAGGTGGCGTTCGCGGCGCCGCTGCTGGCGTTCTCGGTGGTGGCGCTGGGGGAGCGGCGCTGGGTGGCGGCGGCGGCCTGGGCGGCGCCGCTGTGCCTGGTGAAGGAGGACCTCGGGCTGACCGTCGCGGTGATCGGCGGCTGCATCGCCTGGCGCGGGTCGCGGCGGCTCGGGGTGGCGACGGCGCTGTTCGGGCTGCTGGCCACCGCGCTGGAACTGCTGGTGCTGCTGCCGGCCATGAGCCCCAGCCACTCCTACAACTACTGGGACAACCTGGAGAGCCGGCCGGGGGCCGAACCCGGCCTGCTGGAGCGGCTGTTGTCGGTGCCGGGGCATCTGGTGACGGCCACCGTGCAGGGGCAGTTGCTGTTCTTCCTGCTGGCTCCGACGCTGCTGCTGGCGCTGCGTTCGCCGCTGTTCCTGGTCGCCGTCCCGACGCTGGGCTGGCGGCTGCTCAGCCGCAACGAGATGTACTGGGGCACCACGTACCACTACAGCCTGGTGCTGATGCCGGTGGTCTTCGCGGCGTTCGTCGACGGCCTGGTCCGGCTGCGCGCCGCGCGGCCGCACTGGGGACGCCGGGCGACGGTGCCGCTGCTGTGCGGGAGCGTGGCGGTGACGGCGGCGTTCTTCCCGTTCTTCCCGATGGTGGAGGCGGCCGACGCGGGCTTCTGGCGCGGTTCCGCGCACGTGCGGACGGTGCGGTCGGTGCTGGCCGACATACCGTCCGGTGCGCGGGTGGCGGCCGGCAACCGGCTGGTGCCCCAACTGACCGGCCGCTGCACGGTGTTCGAGTTCGGCTGGCCGGCCGACTGGCGCACCGCGGAGTGGGTGGTGGTGGACACCCGCAACCCGATGGGCTGGCCGTTGAACGGGGCGCAGGAGGCGGAGCAGATCGCCAACCTGCGGGCGGAGGGCTTCCGGACGGTGCGGGAGGACGACGGGGTGCTGCTGCTGCGCGCGCCGTCGGCCGCCGAGCAGCGCGGGTAGCGCGGTCGGCGGCGACAGCGAAAGGGCCCGCCGGTGGGCGGGCCCTTCGGTGCGTGTGACGGGGGCTCAGGCCTCGTCGGCCTCGCCGTCGGCGCCCTTCTCGTCCTCGACCTGCTCCTGCAGGCCCAGGCGCTCGACCATCCACTGCTCGAAGCCGACCGCGGCCTGCGTCCAGTTGGCGGTGGTGCCGACGAAGTACTCCAGGTTGACGCCGTTGCCGACGATCATCTGGGATTCGCCGATCAGGCGGACCACGCCGTCCTCGTGGGTGTGGGTGTAGACCTTGGGCCACAGGGTCTCGCGGTTCCACTCGTCGATGAGGTCGAGGATCTCGCCCTTCTTGTCGAGCGGGAACGGGCGGTCGTAGAAGGCGCGGACCGCGAACAGCTCCTTGTGGTCGCCGCGGAACATGTAGTAGACGCGGAAGTTCTCCCAGGGGGCGGTGAGGTCGCCCTCCTCGTCCACCACGTGCTTGAGCTGCATCTGGTCGAGCAGCTGGGAGACCAGGTTCTGGTCCGGGACGATCACCGGCGGCGGCCCGGCCGGAGCGCCGCCGGGCTGTCCGCCCTGCGGCGGCTGCGGCAGGCCGAAGGACGGGATGGACGACGGGTCGATGCTCACGGGGGTGTCCCTTTCACGGTGCACAAGGTCGGCTGCCGATGGGGGGCCGCCTTCTCATGCCCCCCATCCTGCCTCATTCGGAGCCCGTGGCACAGAGCGACGAGGGTGTTCCTCCCTGGCCACGGCCGGTGTGCGCGGGCCGGCGGGCGGGGCCGTGCGGGGCCCCGCCCGCCGGGCGGTCCGTCAGGCCGCGCGGGTCACTTGACCAGCGAGGGCTTCGGGCCGACGCTCAGCCGGTCGTTCGCCTCGTCCCGGTCGACCAGCACGGTGTCGCCGTCGTGGACGCGGCCGGAGAGGATCTCCTTGGCGAGCTGGTCGCCGATCGCGGACTGCACCAGGCGGCGCAGCGGACGGGCGCCGTACGCCGGGTCGTAGCCGGTGCGCGAGAGCCAGTCGCGGGCGTCCGGGGTGACGTCCAGGGTGAGCCGGCGCTCGTGCAGGCGGCGGGCCAGGGCGCCGATCTGGAGGTCGACGATCCGGCTGAGCTCGGCGGTGCCCAGCGGGTCGAAGACCACGATGTCGTCGAGCCGGTTGAGGAACTCCGGCTTGAAGGCCTGCCGGACGGTCTCCAGCACCAGCTCCTTCTTGCGCTCCTCGGGGGTGGCCGGGTCGACCAGGAACGCGGAGCCGAGGTTGGAGGTGAGGATCAGGATGGTGTTGCGGAAATCGACGGTGCGGCCCTGGCCGTCGGTGAGGCGGCCGTCGTCGAGCACCTGGAGCAGGACGTCGAAGACCTCGGGGTGGGCCTTCTCCACCTCGTCCAGCAGCACCACGCTGTACGGGCGGCGGCGGACCGCCTCGGTGAGCTGGCCGCCCTCCTCGTAGCCGACGTACCCGGGAGGGGCGCCGACCAGGCGGGAGACGGAGTGCTTCTCGCCGTACTCGCTCATGTCGATCCGGACCATGGCCCGCTCGTCGTCGAACAGGAAGTCGGCGAGCGCCTTGGCGAGCTCGGTCTTGCCGACGCCGGTCGGGCCGAGGAACAGGAACGAGCCGGTGGGGCGGTCCGGGTCGGCGATGCCGGAGCGGGTGCGGCGCACCGCGTCGGACACCGCCTGGACGGCCTCCCGCTGGCCGATCAGGCGCTTGCCCAACTCGTCCTCCATGCGCAGGAGTTTGGCGCTCTCGCCCTCCAGCAGGCGGCCGGCCGGGATGCCCGTCCAGGAGGAGACCACGTCGGCCACGTCGTCCGGGCCGACCTGCTCCTTGACCATGGTGGTGTTCGGCTCGTCCGCCGCGCGGTCCTGGGCCTCCGTCAACTCGCGCTCGGCGGCCGGGATCTCGGCGTACATCAGCTTGGAGGCGCGCTCGAAGTCTCCGTCGCGCTGGGCGCGGTCCAGGGCGCCGCGCAGGTCGTCGAGGCGCTCCTTGAGCTCGCCGACCCGGTTCAGCGACTTCTTCTCCTGCTCCCAGCGGGCGTTGAGGGTGCTGAGCTGCTCCTGCTTGTCCGCCAGATCCCGGCGGAGCCGGCCGAGGCGCTCGACGGAGGCCGGGTCGGACTCCTTGTCGAGGGCGAGCTCCTCCATCCGCAGCCGGTCGACGGCGCGCTGGAGTTCGTCGATCTCGACCGGGGAGGAGTCGATCTCCATCCGCAGCCGGGACGCCGACTCGTCGACCAGGTCGATCGCCTTGTCGGGCAGGAAGCGGGAGGTGATGTACCGGTTGGACAGCGTGGCGGCGGCGACCAGCGCGGCGTCGGTGATCTCCACCTTGTGGTGCGCCTCGTAGCGGCCCTTGAGGCCGCGCAGGATGGCGATGGTGTCCTCGACGGTGGGCTCGCCGACCAGCACCTGCTGGAAGCGGCGCTCCAGGGCCGGGTCCTTCTCGATCCGCTCGCGGTACTCGTCCAGCGTGGTGGCGCCGACCATGCGCAGCTCGCCGCGGGCCAGCATCGGCTTGAGCATGTTGCCCGCGTCCATCGAGGAGTCGCCGCCGGCGCCCGCGCCGACCATGGTGTGCAGCTCGTCGATGAAGGTGATGACCTGGCCGTCGGAGTCCTTGATGTCGTTCAGGACCGCCTTGAGGCGCTCCTCGAACTCGCCGCGGAACTTGGCGCCGGCGACCATCGCCGCCAGGTCGAGCGCGACCAGCCGCTTGCCGCGCAGCGACTCCGGCACGTCTCCGGCGACGATGCGCTGGGCCAGGCCCTCGACCACGGCGGTCTTGCCGACGCCGGGCTCGCCGATCAGCACCGGGTTGTTCTTGGTGCGGCGGGAGAGCACCTGGACGACCCGGCGGATCTCCTGGTCGCGGCCGATCACCGGGTCGAGCTTGCCGTCCCGCGCGGCCTGGGTGAGGTCGGAGCCGTACTTCTCCAGCGCCTTGTAGGTGCCCTCCGGATCCGGCGAGGTGACCCGAGCGCTGCCCCGGACGTCCTTGAACGCCGCGAGCAGGGCCTTCGGGGTGGCGCCGTGCTGCTTGAGCAGCTCCGCCGCCTGGCCGCCCTCGGCGGCCAGGCCGACCAGCAGGTGCTCGGTGGAGACGTACTGGTCGTCCAGGTCGGTGGCGCGCTTGCCGGCCTCCTCCAGCACGGCCAGGGTGTCCCGGGCGAGCTGGGGAGCGGCCACCGTGGAGCCCTGGGCGGCGGGCAGCGCGGCGGCCTGCCGGCGGGCCTCGACGGCGATCGGCGCGGCGTCCGCCCCGACGGCCTGGAGCAGCGGGCGGGCCAGGCCCTCCGGCTGCTCCAGCAGGGCCAGCAGGATGTGCACCGGCTTGACGTCGGGGTTCCCCGCGGCGCCGGCCTGGCGGATGGCGGAGGACAGGGCCTCCTGCGTCTTGCTGGTGAACTTACTGGCGTCCACTGCGGGCATACCCCTCTCGTCTTCGGGACAACTCAAGTCTGCTGACTACAGCATGCACTAAGTTGAGTCTATTCCGCTCAACTTTTTTGGGAAGCCCGTCCGGGCGTCGGCCCCCGGGTCAGCCCGAGCAGCAGCCGGGCCGGCCCCGCCGGGCGCTGGCCGGCCGGCCAGACCGCGCGCAGCGGGCGCTGGAGGTCCAGCCCGGCCAGCGGGACGGCCACCAGCCGGCGGGTGGCCAGCTCCTCGGTGACCGCCAGTTCGCTCAGGCAGACCGGGCCCGCGCCGGTCATCGCGGCGGCCTTCAGCGCCGTCGAGGAGGCCAGCTCCAGCCGGGGCGCGGCCGCCCCGCCGTACGGCGCGAGCGCCTCCTCCAGCACCTCCCGGGTGCCGGAGCCGACCTCGCGCAGCACCAGCGGGGTGGCGGCCAGCTCGGGCCCGGTGACGGGGGCGCGGCGGCGGGCCCAGCGGTGCTCGGGGGAGACCACCAGCACCAGCCGGTCGGCGGCGACCACCGCGCCGGACAGGCCGGGCGGGGTGGAGGTGCCCTCGACGAAGCCGAGGTCGGCCTCGCCGGCCAGCACCCGGGCCGCGACGTCCGCCGAGTTCGCGGTGCGCAGCGTGACGGCGGTGCCCGGGCTGGCCTCGTTCAGGGCGAGCAGCCAGCCGGGCATCAGGTACTCGGCGACGGTCAGGCTGGCCACCACCCGCAGCCGGGCGTCCCGCCGTTCGCGCAGCGCGTCGATGCCGGCGTCCAGCGCCTGGGCGGCCTCCACCACCTGCCGGGCCCACTCGACCACCAGCCGGCCCGCCTCGGTGGGCCGCGAGCCGCGTGGGGAGCGCTCCAGCAGGGCCACCCCGATCTGCCGCTCCATCCCCTTGATCCGGGCGCTGGCGGCGGGCTGGCTGACGCCCAGCTCGGCCGCGGCCCGGCCGACGCTGCCCAGCCGGGCCACCGCGAGCAGCAGCTCCAGGGCGCCGAGTTCGGGGACGTGCGGGGAGAGAGCCATAGGCCCAGGCTATGTCCTCATAGCGGACGCCTCGCTACCGCCGTCCCGCCCGCCCGGTGAGGCTGGTGGCATGGCCACCCTCACCGTTTCGCGCACCAGCCCGCGCGCCCTCGACCTGTCCCGGCTCGGCCCCAACTGGTACGCCGTGGTGATGGGCACCGCGATCACCGGCAACGGCGCCGCCGCGCTGCCGATCGACCTGCCGGGCCGGCTCGTCCTCGCCCAGGCGGTGTGGACGCTGTCGCTGCTGCTGCTCGCCGTGCTCCTCGCGGCCCGCGCCGTGCACCTGGTGCGCCACCGCGAGCAGGCCCGCCGCACCTTGCTGGAGGAGCCCTCCGCCGCCGTGTTCTACGGCTGCCCGCCGATGGCGCTGCTGGCCGTCGGCTACGGCGCGCTGGCGGTCGGCGGCCCGGTGCTGGGCGAGCGGGCCGGCCTGGCGCTGGACGTGCTGCTGTGGAGCGCCGGGACGCTGTACGCGCTGGCGGTGGCCGCCGGGCTGCCGTACCTGATGATCACCCGGCACCGGCTGTCCGCGCTGGAGGCCAATCCGACCTGGCTGCTGCCGGTGGTCGCCCCGATGGTGGCCGCCGCGCTCGGCCCCGCGCTGGTGCCGCACCTGCCGGAGGGGGCGGCCCGGCAGGCGCTGCTGTACGGGTGCGTGGCGATGTTCGGGGCCAGTCTGCTGGCCACCCTGGTGCTGCTGCCGGTGGTGTTCGGCGGCCTGGTGCACAGCAAGCTGCCCGCGGTGGCGCTCACCCCGTCGCTGTTCCTGGTGCTCGGCCCGCTCGGCCAGTCCACCACCGCCGTCCACCAGTTCGCGGACGCGCTGCCCCTGGCGCTGCCCTCGGCCGGGGCGTCGGGCGCGGCGGTGGCCACCGCTCTGGCCGAGGTGTACGGCGTCGCGGTGATGGGCTTCGCGCTGCTCTGGCTGGCGGTGGCGCTGGCCGCCAACCTGCGGGCGCTGCGCGCCGGGATGCCGTTCGCGATGACCTGGTGGGCGTTCACCTTCCCGGTCGGCACGCTCGTCACCGGCTCGGCGGCGCTGGCCCGGCACACCGGGTTCGGCGGCTTCACGGTGCTGGGCGGCGCGCTGTGGCTGCTGCTGGGTGCCGCCTGGGCGGTGGCCTCGGCGCGCACCCTGGCGGGCCTGCGGGCCGGGCGGCTGCTGTAGCGGGGAGCGCCCGCGGCCCCGGCCGGTCGCGGATTCGGACCGGGAGATTCGGCTCCGGGCATTCCGGATCTGTGGATTCGGCAAAGATTCGTCGAATTCTCGCCCTCGGCAGTGACATTCCCGGGCATCGCGACGCTACCGCCCGGCCTCCTGCCGGAACCCGACGAATGCCTGGTCGGAGAGGGGGGCAATGCCGCGAAAACCCGGATTCCGCTCACTCGGGCGGACAGTTTGCTGCAGGTTCCTGCACTTGCGGGAACCTGCAGCCGGAGACCACTTGTTCGGAGTTCCCCGCGCTGTGAGGGTGTAGTCACGCCAAGTCGTTCCGGGCCGCCGCAGCCCGAGCAGGCGACTTGCTCTTCGCGTGGGGGCGACAGGTGCGTTCGTATCTGCGCAACGGGGGGAAGAGCGCCGGTCCCGAGGCCATGTGTGGTGATGGCCGAAGGACCGGATCGGTGAGGCGTTGCTGCTCCGCCTCACCGAAAGCGCCGTGACGCTTGGCGTAACACGAGCGGGTCCTCCGGGAGCCGGGTGCCCAGGCACCCGCCCCGGGGGACGCGCCCGTCCGCGGGGGCTCCCGCCGTCGAGCCGGACGACCCTGCTGAGATCATCGTCCGCAAGCGGAGACACACGGCAGGGGAGAGCTCGACGTGGCTGCGGACCACCCGATGTCCGACCCGGACGACACACTGCCCGACGAGGACGCCGCCCGGCTGTACCTGGCCATCCTGGCCGCCGGCGGCCGCGTCTCGCTCGACGACCCGGCGCTGCCCGACTCCGACTTCGAGCCGGAACGCCAACGCGCCCTGCTGGACCAGCTGGTGGCCTTCGGACTGGTGCTGCCCAACCGCATCGACGGCTGCTTCGTCGCGGTCAGCCCGCGCGCCGTCGCCGAACGCCTCGGCGCCGACCTGCGCGCCCAGGCCACCCGGCTGCTGCTCGACGCCGACCGGCTGCCCGCCGCCCTCGACCCGCTCGCCCGCGCCTACGACGCCGTCCCCCGGCCGGCCGACCGGGCCCGGCAGGCGGTCTACGTGGACGGCCAGGAGAGCATCCGGCTGCGGATCGCCCAGCTGGTCTCCGACTGCCGGCTCGAACTGCTCAGCGCCCAGCCCGGCCTGCGGCCGCCCGGCGTCCTCGAACTCGCCCACACCCAGGACCAGTTGATGCTGCGCCGGGGCGGCACCATGCGCACCCTCTACCAGCCGGTGGCGCTCACCGAGGACAGCGCCGTCCGGCACGCCACCGCGATGGCCGAACAGGGCGCCCAACTGCGCGTCCTGGACGAGCCGTTCCTGCGCATGATCGTCATCGACCGGCGGGTCGCGGTGATCCCCGCCGCCGACGACCACAGCCGCGCCGCCTTCGTCGAGGACCCCGCCGCCATCGCCTACCTGGTGGCCGGGTTCGAACGCGACTGGGCCCGCGCCGACCAGGTCCACTGGCACAGCCTGGACGGCCGCACCCTCACCCGCACCGTCACCCACCGGGTCGGCCGGCTGCTCGCCCTGGGCCTCACCCAGCGCGCCGTCGCCACCCGCCTCGGCCTGTCCGAGCGCACCGTCGCCGGCCACATCTCCCGGCTGCGCGAGCTGCACAACGCCCAAACCCTGTTCCAGCTCGGCTGGTTGATGCGAGGCGGCGGACGTGGCTGAACCCGTGCCCGCGCCCGCCGTCGCCCCCGCCGCCGTGCTCGCGTCCGTGCCGGTGGGCGAGCAGGCCGGGCGCCTGTACCTGGAGATCCTCGAAGCCGGCGGCCGGATCGCCGCCGACCGCGTCGCCGACCCGTGCCGGCCCGCGCTCGCCGAACTGCTCCGCACCGGCCTGCTGATCCCCGACGGCCCGGACGACGCCTACCTGGCCGTCGACCCGCGCTTCGTCGCGGAGAGCCTCGGCACCGCGATGAACACCGAGGCCGCCCGCCTGCTCAACCGCGCCGAATGCCTGCCCGGCCGCCTCGAACCGCTGATCACCGCGTACGAGAGCGTCTCCAGCCCGATCGAACCCGCCAGCTGCGACGTCCAGGTGATCGGCCGCGAGCACATCCGCCGGCGGATCGCCCAACTCGCCTCCGACTGCTGCGAGGAGGCCCTCACCGCCCAGCCCGGGGACCCCACCCCCGCGGTCCTGGAGAGCTCGCTCCAGCAGGAACTGCTGGTGCTGCGGCGCGGCTGCCGGATCCGCAGCCTGTACCGGCCCGGCGTGTTCGTCGACCCCGCCGCGATCCGCTACGCCGCCGCCTTCACCGCCGCCGGCGGCGAGATCCGGCTGCTCGACGAGCCCTTCCAGCGGGCCCTGGTCTTCGACCGCCGCTCCGCCGTGGTCGCCGCCGGCGA
Organism: Kitasatospora sp. NPDC004531; assembly: GCF_053602195.1. Lineage (NCBI taxonomy): Bacteria > Bacillati > Actinomycetota > Actinomycetes > Kitasatosporales > Streptomycetaceae > Kitasatospora > Kitasatospora sp. NPDC004531. The sequence continues at coordinate 43,195 of NZ_JBSGDD010000020.1, forward strand.
GGAGCACAGCCGGGCCGCGCTGATCCTCGACCCCGCCACCGTCGCGATGATCGCGGGCGGCTTCGAACGCGACTGGGCCCGCGCCGAACGCGTCCGCTGGGACCTCCTCCAGCACACCGCCCCCACCCGCACCGCCGCCGACCGGGTCGCCCGCCTGCTCGCCCAGGGCCTCACCCAGCGCGCCGTCGCCGCCCGCCTCGGCCTGTCCGAGCGCACCGTCGCCGGCCACATCTCCCGGCTGCGCGAGCAGTACGGCGCGGACACCCTCTTCCAGCTCGGCTGGCTGATGCGCGGAGGCGAGGACCGTGGCTGACCCCGTCGCCGTCCCCCCGACCGAGTCCGAGCGGGCGCTCTACCTCGCCGTCCTGCGGGCCGGCCGGGTCTCGCTGCGCGAGGTGATGGAGCAGGACGCGGCGGCGGCCGCGCGGCTGCTGGAGCTCGGGCTGCTGGAGCACTACCAGGTGGGCGGCTGGGTGGGAGCCGTCAATCCGCGCACGATCGGGCGCCGGCTCGGCGACACCCTGCGGGAGCACGCCGTCGGGCTGCTCGCCGGGGCCGACCGGGTCACGACGGGCTTCGACGAGCTGGCCGAGTCCTACGACAGCGCGCAGCGGCGCGGCGAACCCGGCGGCGGCATCGCCCACCTGACCGACCGTGAGCAGATCCAGAACCGCCTGCTGGCGGTCGAGGCCGAGTACCGGGAGGAGGGCCTGGCCGCCCAACCCGGGGTCCGGCCACCGGAGTTCCTGGACGACGACTCCCGGCTGCGCAAGGCGCTGGCCCGCGGAGTCACCGCCCGCGTCCTCTACCAGCCGATCTCCCGACACACCCCGCACACCGTCGCCTACTGCGCCGCGGCCACCGACTGGGGCGTGCGGGTGCGGGTCCTGGACGAGCCGTTCGTCAGGATGCTGATCTTCGACCGCCGGGTCGCGGTCATCTCGGCGGCCGCCGACCACGGCGCCGCCGCCTTCGTCGAGGACCCCGTGGTGGTCGAGCACCTGGTCGGCGTCTTCCGGCGCGACTTCGCCCGCGCCGAACGCGTCCCCTGGCGCGACCTGGCCGGCCGGCAGCTCCCCGAAACCCCGCGCCGTATCGCCGAGTTGCTCGCCGCCGGCCTCACCCAGCGCGCCGTCGCCTCCCGCCTGGCCCTGTCCGAGCGCACCGTCGCCGCCCACATCGCCCGCCTGCGCGAGCACTACGACGCCGAGACCCTCTTCCAACTCGGCCGCCTGATGCGGGACGGCACCCGATGACCGCCGTGCCGAGCGAACGCGACAAGGCGCTCTACCTCGACGTGCTGCGGGCCGGCCGGGTCTCGATGCGGGAACTGACGGAGCAGGACCCGGCGGCGACCGCCCGGCTCCTCGAACACGGCCTGCTCGTCCAGTACGTGCCGCAGGGGTGGGTCGCCGCCGTCGATCCGCGGGTGGTCGCGGCCCGGGCCGGCGCCGCCCACCGGGCCGCCGCCGCCGACCTGCTGGCCCGCGCCGACCGTGCCGCGCGCGCCCTCGACGACCTCGCCGAGTCCTTCGACACCGCCCGGCGCCGCTCCGCGACGCCCCCGGAGATCGCCCACGTCCACGGCCTGGAGCAGATCCAGCACCGGCTGCTCGCCGTCGAGGCCGACTTCCACGAGGAGGTCCTCGCCGCCCAGCCGGGCCACCGGCCCGCCGAAGCCCTCGGCCACCGGATGCGCCAGGCCATCGAGCGCGGAGTCACCGCCGACGTCCTCTACCAGCCGATCAGCCGCCGGACCCCGCACACCGTCGCCTACGCGGCCACCGCCACCGGCTGGGGCATGCGCCTGCGCGTCCTGGACGAGCCGTTCGCCCGCATGATGATCTTCGACCGGAAGACCGCGATCATCTCCGCGTCCGCCGACAACCGCACCGCCGCCTTCATCGAGGACCGGGCCGTGGTCGCCCACCTGGTCACCGTCTTCCAGCGCGACTTCGCCCGCGCCGAACGCGTCCCCTGGCAGGCGCTGGACGGCGGCCGCCTCCCCGAGCCGCTGCGCCGGGTCGGAGAGCTGCTGGCCGAGGGACTGACCCAGCGCGCCATCGCCTCCCGGCTCGGCGTCGGCGAGCGGACGGTGGCCGCCCACATCTCGCGCCTGCGCGAGCACTACGGCGCGCAGACGCTGTTCCAGCTCGGCCGCCTGATGCGGGACGGTGCGCGTGACTGACCGGCTGCCGAACGAGGACGAGCGGGCGCTGTACCGCCAGGTGCTGGAGCAGGGCGGCCGGGTGATGTTCGGCGAGGCGATGCAGCAGAACGCCGCCGCCACCCTCCGGCTGGTCGAACTCGGCCTGCTGATCCACCACGACGTCGACCAGTCGCTGAGCGCCGTCAACCCGCGTTCGGTGGCCGACCGGCTGAGCGCCGACCTGCGCGAGGACGCCATCCGCAAACTGACGGACTCGCAGCGCGCCCCGGCCCGGTTGGAGGAGCTGGTGCACGCCTACGACCAAGCCCCGCGCAGGCCCGACCGGGCCTATGCCGTCGAGCGGGTGGCCGACCGCCGGCAGATCCGGCACCGGATCTTCCAGATCGAGTCCGAGATGCACGAGGAGACGCTCGCCGCCCAACCCGGCGGTGCCCGCCCGATCGGGCAGATGCGGCAGGCCCTGACCCGCTCGCTGGACTTCCTGGAGCGCGGCGTCGGCATGCGCACCCTCTACCAGCCGGGCGCGCTCGCCGACCCGCCCACCGTCGACTACGCCGCCACGGTCGTCGCCGCCGGCGAGCGGATCCGCGTACTGGACGAGCCGTTCCGGAAAATGCTGATCTTCGACCGGCGGATCGCGATCATCAGCGCCTCCCCGGACGACAACCAGGCCGCGTTCATCGAGGACCCGGCCGTCCTGGCCACCCTGATCGACCTGTTCGAACGCGACTGGATGCGCGCCGCCCGGATCGACTGGCCTGCCCTGGCCGGCCGCCCGCGCGACACCGGCGTCCCGAAGGAACTCGGCGCACTGCTCGCCCAGGGCCTCACCCAGCGCGCCATCGCCTCCCGACTGGGCCTGTCGGAGCGCACGGTGGCCGCCCACATCGCCCGGCTGCGCGACCTCTACGATGCGGAGACCCTGTTCCAGCTCGGCTGGCAGCTGCGCGGAGCGCCACGATGACCGATCGGAACCGACCGCCCGGGCACCGCTCCGGCGCGGCCCGGAAGGAGTGGAACCCATGAGCGAGTCGAACGGAGCCGCCCTGCCGACCGAGCCCGAACGGCGGCTCTACCAGCAGATCCTGGACCAGGGCGGACGGGTGGCCTTCCGCGAGGCGGTCGAGCAGGACCCGGCCGGCGTGCTGCGGCTGATGGAGCTCGGGCTGCTGGTGCACGACGCGGCCGAGCAGTCGCTGACCGCCGTCAACCCGCGCCTGGTCGGCGACCGGATCAGCGCCGAACTCCGCGCCGAGGGCACCCGGATGCTGCTGCGCGCCGAGGAGATGCCGACCCTGCTGGAGGACCTCACCCACGCCTACGACGCCACCCCGCGCCGCGCCGACCGCTCCAGCGTGGTGCAGCACATCGACCGCACCGACCGGATCCGGGAGCGCGTACGGGAGTTGGAGAGCGGCGCGGCCGAGGAGGTGCTCGCCCTGCAGCCCGGCGGGGTGGCGCCGGGCGACCTGCAGGCCGACTCGCTGGAACGCGTCCGCTGCTTCCTGACCGGCGGCGCGGTGCTGCACACCGTCTACGAGCCGTCCGCGCTGCTGGACGAGGCCACCGTGCGCTGGGCGGAGGCCGTCACCGGCTGGGGCGGCCGGTTCCGCACGCTGAGCGAGCCGTTCAGCCGGATGACGATCTTCGACCGCCGGATCGCCGTCGTCCCGGCCTCGGCCGACAACTCCAGCGCGGCGGTGGTGGAGGACCCGGCGGTGGTCTCGTTCCTGGTCGCCGCCTTCGAACGGGACTGGGAGCGTGCCGAACGGGTCCGCTGGCGGTCGGCCGACCGCGAGGGCGAGAGCGTCGTCCCGGTCCACGAGCAGGTCGGCCGACTGCTCGCCCAGGGCCTCACCCAGCGGTGCATCGCCTCCCGCCTGAGCCTGTCGGAACGGACCGTGGCCGGCCACATCTCCCGCCTGCGCGAACTGCACGACGCGGAGACGCTGTTCCAACTCGGCTGGCAGATGCGGGCGTCCGAAGCGCCCGCGGCCGACTGACCCGGCGTCAGCCGGTGGCGATCTCCGGCGACCAGAAGCCGAACGCGCTGGGCTCGCGGCGGGTGCGCGGGAACTGCTCGCCCGGCGCGGTCCAGAAGCCGCTGCGCAGCGACAGCGCCATGCCCGCCCAGTCCAGCGCGGTCTCCACGGTGTGGTGCAGCGCCTCCTGCGACCAGGTGTCGTCGAAGACCAGTGGCAGCACGGGGGAGACCTGCTCGATGGTGGCGATCAGCGGGTTGTGCGTGATCGCCTCGTCGACCAGCATCACGATCGGCTTGCGCAGCGCCGAGGCCCAGCCCAGCTCCAGGCTGACGCCGGCCGACAGCGGGGCGCCGACGTACGCGAACACCAGGTCGGCGCTCTGCATCGCCCGGAAGTCGGAGGGCACCCGCTGCTCCGGCGCCTTCCCGGCCACCGTCCAGGCGTCGCTGTGGTGAGCGCTGTACACCGCGGCCCCGCTGCGCAGCAGCGTGCTCCGCAGGGTGGTCAGCCTGGTGCGGCTGGCCAGCGTCACCACGCTGTCCGCCGGCCCGGTGAGCCGCATCAGGGGCGCGGCGAGGAAGACCCGTGCGCGCCGCCCTTCGCTGCTCGCGGACGTCTGGTGCTGCAGTTCGGACTCTCTCATCTGTCAGCTCCGGGGACAGGCCGTCCGGATGATCGAGTGCCGGCGGCGGTGTGGTCAGTGGCTGCTCAAGCTGAAGGCTTGGGGTGATTGTTGAACTGGAAATTGATGGTGCATTGGCAAGTGTGGTCGGCTTGCCGGCCCATTGAGAGCGAACTGATCGTCCATCGTGACCTGCGGTTGCGTCCAGGGTTGTCCGGTGGCATGTGGCTGCCTGGCAGCGAGATGACGCACCGGGTCAGCCTGGCCCCTTGGCGGAGTTGAGCGAACTGCGGCACTATTGGTGCCGATTGAGCCTTGAATTCGGTTCAACGACAAGAACGGGGACAGGGGAGGTTGCATGTCTCGCATGAGGCGTTTTGTCCGGAAGACACTGATTCCGCTGGCAGTTGGTGCGGCGGTTCTGGCCGGTGTCGCGCTCAGCGGTTCCAACACGGGAACGGCGACGGAAAACGGCGCCGTCGCGAAGGCGTCCACGGCGGCTTCCGCTCTGGACATCGGCTGGGCCTGAGTCAAGCGGTGCGCTTGTGGCGTCCCGGACAGGGGACCGAGTCCGGCGGCCGATAGGGCCGGACGGATGCCGGGATGACCACGAGGCCGGGGATACTCCCGGTCACTCGCCCGGGGGCTGGGAGGCGGCCGACGCCTGGGCGAGTACGTAACCGAGCTGGAAGAGGGAGTCGACGTTGTAGTCCTCCCGCATTTCCGCGATATGACGGGCCAGCGTCCGTTCGCTGATGCCGAGCCGTCGCGCTATGACGCGGTGGTTCGTACCCGCCAGCAGCAGGTCGATGATGGTCTGGCGCAGCCGTGACACCACCTGTTGGGGTACGGCGCGATCGCCGTCGAAGGTGAGCGCCCGGTTCCAACTCGGTTCGAAAACGGCGTCCGTGAGGTAGGCGGCGATGGCCGGTTCGTGGATGAACGCCGCCAGGCCCATGTCGTCGCCCACCGGAATGACGGCGAGGCGGCGGTCGAGCACGATCAGCCGACCGTACGGTTCGTCGAGCGTGCGGTACTGCCCGCCGGCCTTGGTCAGCTTGGCGACGTAATCGCGAGTGGGCTGATGGTAGCGGGTGCTCGCGTGATAGATGGTGCGCATCGTGGTGCCGCGGTTCAGGCTGGCGAGATCACGCTCGAAGGTGGCATCCAGCAATTCCGGCGGGCGGGGGCCGCCGGGCTGGAGAGCGAGCGCTTCCTTCATTCCGGAATCGACGTACTGCTGGATCTTCTGATTGATGAGCACCTTCCCGCGGACGTACTCGATCGAGCCGCCGGGGTCGGCGGGCGAGTGGTACGCCTGGAAAAGGTCGTGGAATTCGGTCGGCAGGGAAATCGTCCGGGAGAGCAGGTCCAAAGCCTGTCGTTGCCAGGTATTTGCCAAACCGGCGGCGAGCTGGGTCGGGTCGACTGCGATCAGATGTCCGGCCTCGGTGGTGTCCGGAACCAGCAGTCCGAGTCCGACGAGTTCGGCCAATGCCGCGGCTTCCACCGGGTCGGCGGTCGATTGCGGGTGCTGCCCGCCGGCCCGGACCACCTTCAGGTACAGGTCACGGGCGTCCGCGGTCAGGACCGTGGTCGTCCCCGCCGCCACGGAGCCGAATGGAGCCTTTCCACTCATTTGCGGCTCCTCGCCGTCGCTTCGATCACACCGGGGATCCTCCTGGTCAGGATTCCAGGCGGCAAGTCTTTTGTCGAAGAGCTGGAGGGGCAGCCCGGTCCGACCCTCCGGATTCGACCCAGGGGAACTCTCTCACGGAACCGCGAACCGCCGGCACCCCTTGTCGGACCGGGGTGCCGGCGGTCGGAGACCGGAGGGTCGGCTTCAGCGCTTGGGGCGCCAGACCACCAGGGCGCTGGACTGCTGGACCTGCTGGTAGGGCACCAGGTCGCGGCGGTAGGAGGCGTGCACGGCGGCCTCCCGCTGCTGGAGCGTGGCGGCGGCGCCCTCCAGGGCGTCGACCAGTTCGGAGACCCGGGACTGCAGCGCGGCGACCTGGTTCTCCAGTTCGATGATCCGCTTGATTCCGGCCAGATTGATGCCCTCGTCCTGGGACAGCCGCTGCACCTCGCGCAGCTGCTGGATGTCCCGCGCGGAGTACCGGCGGCCGCGCCCGGCCGTCCGGTCCGGGCAGACCAGGCCGAGCCGGTCGTACTGGCGCAGCGTCTGCGGGTGCAGACCGGAGAGCTCGGCGGCGACCGAGATGACGTAGACCGGGGTGTCCTCGGTCAGGACGTAGCTCGGCGGGCCGGCGGGACGGGCGCGGCCGCCGCCGGGCAGGCCCTCGCCGATGCCGGCGCCGATCCGTCCGTCGTTGTGGTGCGGGCTGTCCGGGTGGGGACTCATCGGGATCTCACGCTCCCTCCGCCGCCTTGAACAGGGCGGCTCGCGGGTCGTCCGAGGCGGTGGCCTCGCGATACTGCTCCAGTGCGCTCAGTGCGTCGCCGGTGACGACTTTGGGCACGGCGACCTCGACGGTGACCAGCAGGTCGCCGCGGGTGCCGTCCTTGCGGGTGGCGCCCTTGCCGCGGGCCCGCATGGTCAGCCCGTTGGAGCTGCCCGGGGGTAGCTTGAGCTTCACGGCCGGTCCGTTCAGGGTCGGCACCTCGATGGTGCCGCCGAGCGCGGCCTCGGGGAAGCTGACCGGCACCGTCACGGTGAGGTTGTCACCCTTGCGTCCGAACACCGGGTGCGGGTCGACGTGCACGGTGACGTAGAGGTCGCCGGGCTGGCCGCCGCGCTCGCCCTGGGCGCCCTTGCCCTTGAGCCGAATGCGCTGGCTGTCCTGCACGCCCGCCGGGATGCGAACCTGCATGGTGCGGGCCGAGGCGGCCCGGCCGCTGCCGTGGCAGACGGTGCACGGGTCGTCGACGATCATGCCGCGGCCCTTGCAGTCCCGGCACGGCTCGGACAGCGCGAACGCGCCCTGGCCGCGGCTGACGGTGCCCGCGCCGACGCAGGTCGGGCAGACCCGGGGGGTGGTGCCGGTCTTCGCGCCGGTGCCGGCGCAGGCCCGGCAGGCGGCCTGGGAGGTCATCCGCAGCGGCACCGTCGCGCCGTCCACGGCCTCCTCGAAGTTCAGGGTGACCTCGGTCTCGACGTCCGCCCCGCGGCGCGGCTGCGCGGTCTGCCGGCCGCCGCGGTTGAACAGGCCGCCGAACACGTCGCCGAGCCCGCCGCCGCCGGCGCCGCCCGCTCCGCCGCTGAACAGGTCGCCGAAGTCGAAGCCGCCGGCCCCGCCCGGCCCGCCGGCCCGGAAGCCGCCGCCGGCGAACAGCGAGCGCGCCTCGTCGTACTCCTTGCGGCGCTTCTCGTCCGAGAGCACGTCGTACGCCTCGGAGATGTCCTTGAACCGCTCCTCGGCCTTGGCGTCACCCTTGTTGGCGTCCGGATGGAACTCGCGCGCCAGCTTGCGGTACGTCTTCTTGATCTCGGCGGCGGTGGCGTCCTTGGGCACGCCGAGGACCTTGTAGTAGTCCTTCTCCACGTAGTCCTTAGCGCTCATGGCCTTTGACCGCCACCTCCCGTAATCCTGTTGCGATGGGCGCTGCGGTGCAGCGCCCGTGTACGGCGCTGCGGAGCCGGCCGTCGTACTGGACGACGTACGACTCCGCAGCGCACGGGGACTCTACTCAGCTGTCGGACGAGCCGTCGGCCTTGTCGTCCGGCTCACCGGTGGTCTGGGTGCCCGGCTGGGGCTCCGCGACCGCGACCATCGCCGGGCGGATGATCCGCTCGCCGATCCGGTACCCGGGCTGGAGGATCTGCACGCAGGTGTCCTCCGTGACGTCCGACGAGTAGCTGTGCATCAGCGCCTCGTGGATGGTCGGGTCGAAGGGCTCGCCCTCCTTGCCGAACTGCTGCAGCCCGAGCTTGGCGACGACCGTCTCCAGCGACTCGGCGACGGACTTGAAGCCGCCCGTCACCTCGCCGTGCTCGCGGGCGCGGCCGATGTCGTCCAGCACCGGGATCAGCGACTCCACGATGTTGGAGACCGCGATCTCCCGGACGGTGGCCCGGTCGCGCTCGACCCGCTTGCGGTAGTTCTGGTACTCCGCCTGGAGGCGCTGCAGGTCGGCGGTGCGCTCGCCGGCCTCGCGCTTGGCGGCGGCCAGCTCGTCGGCGCCCGCGCCCGAGACGGCCTCTTCGGCGGCCTTCAGCACGGCTTCCTCGGCGGCGGAGTCGTCGCCGGGCTGCTCGCCCTGCGGCTTCTCCGTCATGCCGCACCGCCCTTGGGCTTCTCGTCGTCGACGATCTCGGCGTCGACCACGTCGTCGTCCTTGGCGCCGGCCTCGCCGGCACCGGCCGCACCGGTGGCCGCGCCCGCGCCGTCGGCCTGGGCGTACAGCGCCGCGCCGAGCTTCTGGGCGGTGGTGGAGACCTTCTCGGTGGCGGTGCGGATGGCCGCGATGTCCTCGCCCTTGAGGGTTTCCTTGAGCTCGCCGATGGCGGTCTCGACCTCGGTCTTGACGTCGGCCGGGAGCTTGTCGGCGTTGTCGGCGATGAACTTCTCGGTCGAGTAGACGAGCTGCTCGCCCTGGTTGCGGGTCTCCACGGCCTCGCGGCGCTTGGTGTCCTCCTCCGCGTAGCGCTCGGCCTCCTCGCGCATGCGGTTGACCTCGTCCTTCGGCAGCGAGGAGCCGCCGGTGACGGTCATCTTCTGCTCCTTGCCGGTGCCGAGGTCCTTCGCGGCCACGTGCATGATGCCGTTGGCGTCGATGTCGAAGGTGACCTCGATCTGCGGCAGGCCGCGGGGGGCCGGCGGCAGGCCGGTCAGCTCGAACATACCGAGCTTCTTGTTGTACGCCGCGATCTCGCGCTCGCCCTGGTAGACCTGGATCTGCACGGAGGGCTGGTTGTCCTCGGCGGTGGTGAAGATCTCGGAGCGCTTGGTCGGGATCGTGGTGTTGCGCTCGATGAGCTTCGTCATGATGCCGCCCTTGGTCTCGATGCCCAGGGACAGCGGGGTGACGTCGAGCAGCAGGACGTCCTTGACCTCGCCCTTCAGCACACCGGCCTGCAGGGAGGCGCCGATGGCGACGACCTCGTCCGGGTTGACGCCCTTGTTGGCGTCCTTGCCGCCGGTCAGCTCCTTGACGAGCTCGGCGACGGCCGGCATGCGGGTCGAGCCGCCGACCAGGACCACGTGGTCGATCTCGGACAGCTGGATGCCGGCGTCCTTGATGACGTTGTGGAACGGGACCTTGCAGCGGTCCAGCAGGTCCGAGGTGAGCTGCTGGAACTGGGCCCGGGTGAGCTTCTCGTCCAGGTGCAGCGGGCCCTCGGCGGAGGCCGTGATGTAGGGCAGGTTGATCGAGGTCTCCGAGGAGGAGGACAGCTCGATCTTGGCCTTCTCGGCGGCCTCGCGCAGACGCTGCAGGGCCATCTTGTCCTTGGACAGGTCGACGCCGTGGCCGGCCTGGAAGACCTTCACCAGGTGGTCGACGACGCGCTGGTCCCAGTCGTCGCCGCCGAGGTGGTTGTCGCCGTTGGTGGCCTTGACCTCGACCACGCCGTCGCCGATCTCCAGCAGGGAGACGTCGAAGGTGCCGCCACCGAGGTCGAAGACCAGGATGGTCTGGTCGTCCTTGTCCAGGCCGTAGGCCAGGGCGGCGGCGGTCGGCTCGTTGACGATGCGCAGGACGTTCAGGCCCGCGATCTCGCCGGCCTCCTTGGTGGCCTGGCGCTCGGAGTCGTTGAAGTAGGCCGGGACGGTGATGACGGCGTCGGTGACCGTCTCGCCCAGGTAGGCCTCGGCGTCCCGCTTGAGCTTCTGCAGGACGAAGGCGGAGATCTGCTGCGGCGTGAAGTCCTTGCCGTCGATGCCGATCTTCCAGTCGGTGCCCATGTGGCGCTTGACCGAGCGGATGGTCCGGTCGACGTTGGTGACCGCCTGGCGCTTGGCGACCTCGCCGACGAGCACCTCGCCGTTCTTGGCGAAGGCGACGACGGACGGCGTGGTCCGAGCGCCCTCGGCGTTGGTGATGACCGTGGGCTCACCGCCCTCAAGAACACTGACGACGGAGTTCGTCGTACCGAGGTCGATGCCGACCGCGCGTGCCATCGTGAATACCTCCGGGGAGAAGTTGAGCAGTACAGGCTCAAGGATGCACGACGGACCGGGAGGCGTCAACAGCTTTGAGTCCGTGGCGCTCAACTTTACTGAGCGCTTATGTCGCCGCCGGCTCGCGAGCGGGCTCCCGGGTACTCCGAACGGGTGGGTCCGGGACTTAGTGACTGCCGCCATACCTTGAACATCTTCTGGCGGGGTGTTAACGCGCGGTAATGTCCGGCGCGTCGACCCGGAAAGTTACCCACCAGTACACTCTGGGCAGGATTCGGACCATAGCCGCTGGAGACGGAGAGCCGATGCAGCTAGCAGCGATCGTCATCTCGCTGGTCACCTTTGTGATCGGCACCGCGCTCGCCGCCCGGGCGGCGCTGTACATCTACAAGGTGGTGCGCACCGGCTCCGCCGACAGCACCCGATTCGGGCAGCCCGCGCAGCGCGTGGCCACCGTGGCCAAGGAGTTCCTCGGCCACACCCGGATGAACCGCTGGGGCGTGGTGGGCGTCGCCCACTGGTTCGTCGCGGTGGGCTTCTTCTCGCTGGTGCTCACCCTGGTCAACGCCTTCGGCCAGCTCTTCGACGCCGAGTTCGTGCTGCCGGTCATCGGCCACTGGCTGGTGTGGAACGTCTTCGTCGAGCTGATCGGCACCCTGACCACGCTGGGCATCCTCACCCTGATGGTGATCCGCCTGCTCAGCCTGCCGTCCCGGGCCGGCCGCAAGTCCCGGTTCGCCGGCTCGATCGCCTGGCAGGCGTTCTACGTCGAGTACACGATCCTCGGCATCGGCCTGTGCATCATGATGCTGCGCGGCCTGGAGGGCGCCCTCGAAGGGATCACCTCCTACGACCCGACGTACCTGGTCTCGTACCCGATCGTCGCCGCGTTCGAGGGCACCGACCACGGCACCCTGGTCAACCTGATCTACCTGTTCGCGATGCTGAAGATCGTCATCTCGTTCGCGTGGGCCACCACCATCGGCATCAACCCGTCGATGGGTGTCGCCTGGCACCGCTTCCTGGGCTTCTTCAACATCTACTTCAAGCGCGAGGAGGACGGCGGCACCGCGCTGGGCGCCCTGCGCCCGATGACCAGCGACGGCGCCCCGATCGACTTCGAGGACCCGGCCGACGACGCGGTGTTCGGCGTCTCCCAGGTCGAGCACTTCTCCTGGAAGGGCATCCTCGACTTCTCCACCTGCACCGAGTGCGGCCGCTGCCAGTCGCAGTGCCCCGCCTGGAACACCGGCAAGCCGCTGTCGCCCAAGCTGCTGATCATGAGCCTGCGCGAGCACGCCTTCGCCAAGGCCCCCTACCTGCTCGCCGGTGGCGGCAAGGACATGGAGGGCGAGGAGAAGGCGTCGAGCGAGCAGCTCGCCGGGGTGTCCGCGGAAGCCCTCGCCGAGGCCGAGCGCCCGCTGATCGGCACCGCCGAGGAGGGCGGCGTCATCGACCCGGACGTGCTGTGGTCCTGCACCACCTGCGGCGCCTGCGTCGAGCAGTGCCCGGTCGACATCGAGCACATCGACCACATCGTCGACATGCGCCGCTACCAGGTGATGATCGAGAGCAACTTCCCGACCGAGGCCGGGACGATGCTCAAGAACCTGGAGAACAAGGGCAACCCGTGGGGCCTGGCCACCAAGGCGCGCCTGGACTGGGTCAAGGAGCTGAAGAAGGAGACCGGCATCGAGGTGCCGGTGATCGGCGAGGACATCGACCCCGCCGAGGTCGAGTACCTGTACTGGGTCGGCTGCGCCGGCGCCCTGGAGGACCGGGCGAAGAAGACCACCAAGGCCTTCGCCGAGCTGCTGCACACCGCGGGCGTCAAGTTCGCGATCCTCGGCAAGGAGGAGACCTGCACCGGTGACTCCCCGCGCCGCCTCGGCAACGAGTTCCTGTTCCAGATGCTCGGCGCGCAGAACGTCGAGACCCTGAACGCCGCGCTGGAGGACGCGCCGACCAAGCGGATCGTCGCCACCTGCCCGCACTGCTTCAACACCATCGCCAACGAGTACCCGCAGCTCGGCGGGCACTTCGAGGTCATCCACCACACCCAGCTGCTGCAGCACCTGATCGACGAGGGCAAGCTGCTGCCGGTCAACCCGGTGGAAGGCCTGATCACCTACCACGACCCGTGCTACCTGGGCCGCCACAACAAGGTCTACAGCCCGCCGCGCGAGATCATGGACAAGGTCCCGGGCCTGCGCCAGCAGGAGATGCACCGCCACAAGGAGCGCGGCTTCTGCTGCGGCGCCGGCGGCGCGCGGATGTGGATGGAGGAGCGGATCGGCAAGCGCATCAACACCGAGCGCGTGGACGAGGCGCTGTCCCTCAACCCGGACATCGTCTCCACCGCCTGCCCGTTCTGCCTGGTGATGCTCTCCGACTCGGTCAACGGCAAGAAGAACGAGGGCGCCGCCAAGGAGCACCTGAAGGTCGTGGACGTCGCCCAGCTGCTGCTGGACTCGGTCAAGGCCGTCCCCGCCGCCGACGCGGAGCCGGTCGAGGCCTGACAGCCCCGCTCCCCGGACCCCGGACGCCCGCTGCGGCTCCGGGGTCCGGGCGTTTCCGGGTGATCACCGATGACCTAGCATCTGCCGCATGACTGACGGGGGAATACCGGGGCCCGGCGGCCCCGGCGGCGGGCCGTACCAACTGCCCGCGGTGACCAGTGCGGCGCCCGACTGGGCGGCGCTCGCCGAGGCCAACGAACGCGAGCACCGGCGCCGCCGGCTGCGGCTGCGGATCGGCGCCGGAGCGCTCGGGGTGGCCCTGATCGGCGGCGCCGTCGCCACCGCGGTCGCGCTGTCCGGCCCGTCCGACCCGTCCGGGAACTCGGCCGCGCCCGCACCCACCGCCCAGCCCGACGGCCCCGCCCCCGACGCGCCCACCGGAGCGCCCGGCCCGTCCGATCCGGCGTCGGCCTCCGCGTCCGCGTCCGCGTCGGCCTCGGCCTCGCCCTCGGCGTCCGGCTCCGCGCAGCCCTCCGGCTCGGCCTCCGCCCGCAGCAGCGCCAAGCCCAGCTCCGCCGGCGGGGCGAACGCCGCCACGCTGCCCGGGATGAGCCTCGGCGGCGGCGCGGCGATCGGCGCCACCGCCGGCCACAACGGACCCACCCTGACCCTGCACGGCAGCAGCGACGGCTGGGCGGACAGCGGCAGCCCGGTGGTCGACACCTCCCGGTCCTTCACCGTCTCCGCGATGGTCCGCAACAACGCCCCGGCCGGCGGCCGCGCCGTGGTCACCCAGGGCAGCGACAGCTATTACTCCTTCTACCTGGGCCGCGACGACTGGGGCACCCACAACCAGTGGGTGTTCAAGGTGCAGACCGCCGCCGGGGCCCAGGACAACACCACCTACCAGGCCTTCTCCACCGCCGCCGGGGCCGCCACCACCGGCCGGTGGACGCTGCTCACCGGCGTCTACGACGCGGACGCCAAGAAGATCACGCTGTACGTCGACGGCGTGCTCCAGCAGACCACCGCGGTCAAGGGCGTCTGGCAGACCACCGGCGGCCTCCAACTCGGCCGGGTGCGCTACAAGAACACCTGGAGCGACTTCTGGGACGGCGCCGTCTCCAACGTGCAGGTGTGGGACCAGGCACTGCCCGCCACCGCCGTCGGCCGACTCAACGGATCGGGCGGCGCCGACGCCGGGACGGCGGCCGAACGCTCCTGGTTGTTGCCCTAGGCACGGCCGCTCGGAATGGCCCGACCTGCCCCGCACCGGCCGCCTTCCGCACAGCTGCCCGACAGGGGGAGTGGGTTTGACACGCTGTTCGAGCAAATAGAGTATGCGGCGGGACCGGGAAATAGCCGGTTCCGTCGGAGGCCACCTGATGCTGGCCCGACACAGTCACCGAGCGAGCGCACCGGACCCTGTCGAGCCGGGCCGCCGGAATCTGACCAGGGGAGATAGGACATGACCGAGGCGATCATGTTGGTCGGCGGCAAGGGCACCCGGCTGCGCCCGTTGACCACGCACACGCCGAAGCCCATGCTGCCCGTGGCCGGTGTCCCGTTCATCGCCCACCAGCTGGCCCGTGCCGCCGCCGCCGGTGTCACCCGCGTCGTGCTCGCCACCTCCTACCTGGCCGATGTCTTCGTCGACCACTTCAAGGACGGCAGCCCCTACGGCCTCGAACTGGTCTACCTCACCGAGGACGAGCCGCTGGGCACCGGCGGCGCCATCCGCAACGCCGCGGCCGGCCTGACCTGCGGCCCCGACGAGCCGGTGCTGATCTTCAACGGCGACATCCTGTCCGGCCTGGACATCGCCGGCCTGCGCGACGAGCACACCGCCTCCGGCGCCGACGTCACCCTGCACCTCACCCGGGTGGCCGACCCGCGCGCCTTCGGTCTGGTCCCGACCGACGAGAGCGGCCGGGTGCTCGCCTTCCTGGAGAAGCCCGAGACCCCCGAGCAGATCGTCACCGACCAGATCAACGCCGGCTGCTACGTCTTCACCCGCTCGGTGATCGACCGCATCCCGGCCGGCCGCGAGGTCTCCGTCGAGCGCGAGACCTTCCCCGAGCTGCTCGCCACCGGCGCCCTGCTGCGCGGCGTCGTCGACACCTCGTACTGGCTGGACCTCGGCACCCCCGCCGCGTTCGTCCGCGGCTCCGCCGACCTGGTGCTCGGCAAGGTCGACTCCCCGGCCGTCCCCGGCCCCACCGGCGAGGCCCTGCTGCTGGCCGGCTCGCACGTCGACCCGGCCGCCGTGCTCGGCTCCGGCACCGTGGTCTCCGCGGACGCCGAGATCGCCGCCGGCGCCATCGTCGAGGGCAGCGTGGTGCTCCAGGGCGCGAAGATCAAGGCCGGCGCGTACGTCAAGGACTCCATCGTCGGCGCCTTCGCCGAGATCGGTGAGCGCTGCTCGCTGGACGGCGTGGTGATCGGCGACGGGGCCGCCCTGGAGGCCGAGAACGAGCTCTCCAACGGCTTGCGGATCGCCTGCGGCACCCGTCTGCCGATCGGCGCCGTCCGCCTGTCCGCCGGCCCCGGCGGCTGCGAGGCCGGCCTGAGCAACGCCGCCGCGGTGCACGCGCCCGGCACCAGCGTCATCGGCTGACCTCCTTCGACCCTCCTGTCCTGTGACGCGGCCGCGCGGGCGCGTCACAGGACGGCTGCAATCGGGTCCCGCCGCCATGATCACCCGACGGCGGGTCAGCCCTTGCGGGTACCGTCGAGGCGTGGCTGGCAATCGACACGACGACGGACGGGGCGCCGACCCCCGACACCCCTGGACGGCACCCGGCACCCCGCAGGGCGGCCCGTACCACGGCGAGCCCACCGGGGCCCCCGAGTACTTCACCGCGCCGACGCCCGGACATCCCGCCCCGCACCCCGGTGACCGCTACGGCGACCAGCCCGGTCACACCAGGGCCTTCGCGGTCGGCGAGCAGCCCTACGGCGAGCAGCCGTACGACGCCCCGTACGAGCCGTACCAGGAGCCCTACGGCGAGCCGTACGGGCAGCAGCAGTACGACCGGGGCGGCTACCCGGCCGAGGACAACGTCGCCGTCTACCGGGCCGGCGGCCAGGCCGCACCGCACCTCGGCGGCCCCCGACTGCCCTGGCGGGACCTGCTCGCCGGGATCTACCGCCGCCCCAGCGCCACCTTCGACCGGATGCGCGACCACCAGGTGTGGCTGCCCGCGCTGTGCGTGTCGCTGCTGTACGGCGTGCTCGCGGTGTTCGCCCTCGACAGCACCTACGACCAGGTGGTGCACTCCACCTTCGCGGTCGCCCTGTGGGCCATCGCCGGCTCCGCGATCGGCTTCACCGTGGCCGGCGGCATCCTCAGCGCCGTCACCTACGCGCTGGCCAGGCAGTTCGGCGGCGACGGCCCGTGGCAGTCGACGATCGGCCTGGCCGTACTGGTCAGCTGGACCACCGACGCCCCGCGCCTGCTGCTCGCGCTGTTCCTGCCCGCGGACAACCTGGTGGTGCAGGCGGTCGGCTGGGCGAGCTGGGTGGGCTGCGCGGCGCTGCTGACCATCCTGGTGCGGCGGATCCACGACCTGCCCTGGGGCAAGGCGGCCGGGGCGGCGGCGGTGCAGCTGATCGCGCTGCTGGTGCTGATCAAGCTGCCCACGCTGGGCTGAGGTCCGCACGCGCGGCCGTCCGGATGGTGGGATTTTTGTAGGGTGGGGTGTTCGGCCCACCCTCAGATCCCGTCCGGAGCCCGCGCATGAGCCTGCCCACCACCCACGTCAGCTTCCCGGCCGGGGCGGTGACCGGCACCTCGCCGATCCTCGCCGTGCACACCCTGCCGGACGGCCGCACCGCCGTGGTCACCGAGGCCACCCCGTTCCACCCGGTCGACCACACCTGGCCCGACCAGCCCGCCGACCTCGGCACCCTCACCGTCGACGGCGCCGCGCACCCCGTCGTGGACTGCCTGACCGGCGGCCACGGCCCGGCCGGCGAGTTCGCGGCCGGCGCGGACATCCCGGTCCGGCGCGGCGACGAGGAGTGGTCCTGGCTGGTGCTGCACGTGCTGCCGGCCGGCGCGCTCGGCCCCGAGGCCGTCGGACGCACCGCCGAACTCGCCGTCGACGCCGAGCGCCGCGCGCTGCTGTCCGCCGCGCACACCGGCTGCCACCTGCTGGCGCTCGCCCTGAACGCCGCGCTCGCCCCGCGCTGGCGCAAGGACCCGGGCCGCGCCGACGCCTTCGGCAACCCGGACTTCGACAGCCTCGCCATGGACACCTCGGTGATGGACACCGAAGCCAGCACCGACACCTACCGGATCGGCAAGTCGCTGAAGAAGAAGGGCTTCACCGTCGACGCCACCGAGGAGCTGCCCGCGCTCGCCGACGCGCTGCCCGCCCTCACCGCGGACGTCAACGCCCGGCTGGCCGCCTGGGTCGCCGCCGACGCGGCCGTCCGGATCGACGTCCCCGGCCCCGAGCTCACCGCCCGCCGCCGCTGGCACGCCGAACTCCCGGAGGGCGCCGCGGAGATCCCCTGCGGCGGCACCCACCTCCACCACCTCGGCGAACTCGCCGAACTCCGCACCGAGTTGACGCTCTCCGCGGACGGCACCGAGCTGGTCGCCCGGACCAGCCCGAAGCGCGCCTGACCCACCACGCACAGAAGAGGGCCGGCCCCGCGTCGCGGGACCGGCCCTCCGGTCGTCCAACTGCTCTGCTGGAGCGGCTCAGACCTGGGTGCGGTGGAAGTTCTGGAACGACCGGGACGGCGTCGGACCGCGCTGGCCCTGGTACCGCGAGCCGTAGCGCTCCGAGCCGTACGGGTGCTCGGCCGGCGAGGACAGCCGGAACAGGCACAGCTGGCCGATCTTCATCCCCGGGTACAGCTTGATCGGCAGCGTCGCCACGTTCGACAGCTCCAGCGTCACGTGACCGCTGAAACCCGGGTCGATGAAGCCCGCCGTCGAGTGCGTCAGCAGACCGAGCCGGCCCAGGCTGGACTTGCCCTCCAGGCGCGACGCCACGTCGTTCGGCAGCGTGATCACCTCGTAGGTGGACGCCAGCACGAACTCGCCCGGGTGCAGGATGAACGCGTCGTCGCCGTCCGGCTCCACCAGCCGGGTCAGGTCCGGCTGCTCCTCGGAGGGGTCGATGTGCGGGTAGCGGTGGTTCTCGAAGACCCGGAAGAACCGGTCGAGGCGGACGTCGATGCTCGACGGCTGGACCATCGACGGCTCGAACGGGTCGATGACGACCCGACCCTTGTCGATCTCGCTACGGATGTCGTTGTCAGAGAGCAGCACGCCACCGAGGGTACGTGCCACCGGGCGGGCCGCCCAAAAGCGTCCGCCCGGCGGACCTGCCCCGATCGCCGCCCCGGGCGCCTACAGCCGCGCGCCGCGCCCCAGTTGGGCCGCCGAGAGCTCCGACACGTCCGCCGGCACCGAATTGCGCAGCCGCCCGCACCGCGGGCACCGCAGCAGCCGCCCCGGCCCCAGCCGCCCCGCCTGCAACTGCCGCATCGGAAACGCCGCCGTACCGAACAGATGCCCCTCCGCACAACGAACCACAGTGCGCCGCTCCATCGGTTCCCTTCCCACCGCTCCGCCAACAGCGTCACATTAGGGGACCAACCGGACACCACCCCACCAGGCACGCCGCCACCGGGAACCCCGCACTCCCACCCCGCCCGATGGGGTACAGTGGTGCTTGATCGATCCGTCCCTGACGGTTCGTCAGCTGCGGGCGTAGTTTAATGGTAGAACATGAGCTTCCCAAGCTTAGAGCGCGAGTTCGATTCTCGTCGCCCGCTCCAGCAGTAAAGCCCCAGGCCAGATGGCCTGGGGCTTTCGCGTTGTCGGCGCTGTTCTGCGGCGACGGCGACCACCGCCGGGCTACGTCCGGGCGTGGACCTGGACGACGGCGTGGCGGCCGTCGGTTCGCCAGGGGGTGCCCGAACTGTCGAGGCGTTCCAGGGTGCTGGGGTCGGCGCCGACCAGGACGTCGGACTTCAGGGTGCGCAGGGCGGCGACGGGGGTCGGGAAGTGGGCGGCTGCGGCGGCGAAGGGGGTGGTGGCCGGGTGGAGTCGGTCGCCGACCAGGCGGCGGTAGTTGAGGTCGCCCTTGAGGATCGTCATGGCGGCGCCGGTGAACTCGGCCCGGAGGTCGGCGGGCAGGTCGGCGAACGGTAGCGGTGCGCAGAAGAACGGGTGGGTGCGGACGGTGAGGGCGCCGCTGTTCATCGCGTGCCACAGCCGCCGGCCGGTCGCTTCGGCGGCGGCCGCGGGCGCGGTGCGCAGGCGTGCGACCGTGGCGAGGACGTCGGCCGTGGTGGCGTCGGACACGTAGTACGGCTGGGGCTTCACGTAGAGGTCGACGCGGGCCACCGGGGTGCGGTGCAGGAGGTGGTCGATCAGCACGAGGTCCGGCAGCAGCTCGCGGCCGGAGTTGTCCGCGACCAGGCAGACCCGCCCGTCCTCGGCGCGTTCCCACGCGGCCCGCAGCAGGGCGCTTTCGTCGACGACCAGGTCGGTGGCGGCCGGCTCGACCGCACCGGCCGTGATCCGGAAGCCGAGGTCCGCGCGGTTGCCCCACAGCGCGGAGGACAGCAGCGCCTGCGCCCGCCGGGCGGCCGGCAGTTCGGCGAGCTCGTCGAGGGCGGCCAGTTCCCCGTCCACCGCGGCCGAGGCCAGTTCCGCGTGCTTGAACGGGCCGAAGGGGTCGATGCCCTGCCAGGCGCCGGGTCCGAAGTAGCCGGTGGCGTCGAGCAGCCTGCGGTAGAACCAGCTCTCCGCCCACAGGAACGGCGCCTCGCCCCAGGGCCGCCCCCACAGCCCCCGCCCCCACTCCAGCCACTGCTCGCGGTCGTGGGCGTCGGCCGTCGGCGGCTCCAGGACGCCGCTGGTGCTCTCCGTCAACAGGCGCTCCAGCGCGGCGCGTTGCCCGGGTTCGTACGGCAGCGCGTCGACGACCTGCCGGATGAGCTTCGGGTGGCGCTCGTGGAACACGCTCCACGGGAACGACCCGGGGGTGTCGCTGCGGATCAGGGGTGCGGGTTCCATGGCGTGCTCGTCTCCGGGGTGGCTTCGGCAGTGTCGACCTGCGGAGCAATGATGCTCCGTCCGCCCGGGGCGAGGCCCGTACGGACATGCCCGATCTCGCCGACGGAGCGTCAGGACATCGGCCGGAAAGGCGAGTTCCGCTTCGGGGCGACGGCCGGTGCGCGGGTAGCATTCGCGCCCGACCGAGGTGGGAGGAGGGGCCGTGGGGGCTTTCGGTGGGCGGGTGGCGTTGTACGGGGACGGGTTCGCGGGGGATCCGCAGGGGTACTACGCGCGGCTGCGGCGGTTCGGGGCGGCGGCTCCGGTGGAGTTGGCGCCGGGGGTGGAGGCGGTGCTGGTGACCGACTACGCGGTGGCGCTGCGGCTGTTGCAGGATCCGGGGACGTTCCGGAAGGACCCGCGGCGGTGGCGGGCGCTGAACGAGGGGCGGGTGCCGGCGGACAGCCCGGTGCTGCCGCTGCTGGGGCCGCGGCCGAACTGCATGTTCACCGACGGGGCCGAGCACCTGCGGCTGCGGCGGGCGGTGACGGACAGCATGGCGCGCGTCGAGCCGCGGCGGTTGGCGCGGACCACGCGGCAGGTGTCCGACTTCCTGATCTCGCGGTTCGCGGAGCAGGGGTCGGTGGACCTGCTGGCGGAGTACGCCAGGCAGGTGCCGCTGTTCGTGTTCAACGACCTGTTCGGGTGCCCGGCGGAGATCGGGGACCGGGTGCTGTTCGGCATCTCGGGGATGTTCGACGGGGTGAACGCCGAGCAGGCCGCCCAGGTGCTGTTCGGCGCGGTGGGCGAGCTGGTCGCGCTGAAGCGGGAGCGACCCGGCGACGACGTGACGTCCTGGCTGATGGCGCATCACGAACGGCTGAGCGACGAGGAGATGGTGCACCAGCTGGCCCTGCTGCTGGGGGCGGGCGCGGAGCCGCTGGGCAACCTGATCGGCAACACGCTGCACCGGCGGCTGACCGACGAGGCCTACACGAAGGGCGGCGGCCTCACCGACGAGGCGATCGACGACACGCTGTGGGACAACCCGCCGATCACCAACCTGGCGCCGCACTACCCGACGACGGACGTGACCCTGGGCGGGCAGCGGGTGCGGGCGGGGGATCTGGTGCTGGTGAGTTTCGTGGCCGCCAACACCGGTCCGGAGCTGGTCGCGCAGCGGCAGGCGGGCAGCCGCGCCTACCTGTCGTGGAGCGCGGGGCCGCACGCCTGCCCGTCCAAGGACCCGGCGCTGCACATCACCATGGCGGCGCTGGACAACCTGTTCCAGCAGCTGCCCGATCTCGAACTGGCTGTGCCGGAAAGGTCGTTGAGCTGGCGGCCGGGGCCGTTCAACCGTGCGCCGGTCGCGCTGCCGGGTCGGTTCGCGCCGCGGCGACCGGCGGCCGTCCAGGAGGCGCGCGGGCCGGTGGCGGGGGAGCGGCCCCGCGAGGCGCCCGCCGGGAAGCCGGGGCGCTGGAGCCAGTTCCTCGCCTGGCTGACGGGCTGAGCGGTGGCCGGCGGGCTGAGCGGCCGGGGAGCTGAGCGGCCGGGAGCTGAACGGCGGTCGGCGGGCCGGGCGTTCGGCGGGCCGGGCAGTCCCTCCCTTGCCCGGGGTGGGTGGCGCGGACACACTGTGCGTCGGGTCCGAGGAGGGGGTGCCACGGTGGGCGCGGTGTTCGGGGAGCGGCTGCGGGCGGCGCGTCGCCGGGCGGGGCTCAGTCAGCAGGCCGTCGCCGAGCGGGCCGGGCTCAGCGCCCGGGCGCTGCGCGACCTCGAACAGGGCCGGGTGCGGCATCCCCGGGCGGGGACGGTCCGGCAGTTGGCCGAGGCGCTCGCACTGACCGAGCAGGAGGTGCGGGAACTCGCGGAGCCGGCGCAGGAGGGGCCGCACCTGCTGCTGCTCGGGCCGTTGGAGGTGCGCCGTGCCGGCGGGGTCGTCCCGGTCACCGGTCCGACGGTGCGGCGGCTGCTGGGCCTGCTGGCGCTCAAGCACCCCGAGCCCGCCACCTCGGCGGAGATCACCGACGCGCTGTGGCCGGACGGGCCGCCCCGGTCGGGGCAGAGCCTGGTGCACACCTACCTGGGCCGGGTCCGCCGCCTGCTCGGCGGCGACGGGGTCGCCCGCACCCCCGTCGGCTACCGGCTGACGGCCGCGCCGCAGGACACCGACCTCGGCCGGTTCGACGCGCTGCTGGCCCGCACCGTGTGCACGCACCACGCGCCCGACCCGGCCGCCCTGCAGGAGACGCTGGCACGGGCGCTGCGCTGGTGGCGCGGCCCGGTGCTGGCGGACGCCGACCCCGCGCTGCGGCGGCACCCGGCGGCCGTCGCGGCGGGTGAGCGGCGGATCCGGGCCGCGCTGCTGCACGCCGACACGGCCATGCTGCGGCGGCGGCCCGCCGACGCGGTGGCCCCGCTGTGGGAGCTGGTGCACGCCGAGCCGCTGCACGAGGGGCTGCACGCCCGGCTGATCCTGGCGCTGGCCGGTGACGGCGAACAGGCCGCCGCGCTGGAGGTGTTCCACCGGCTGCGCGAGCGTCTCGACGAGGAGCTCGGCATCGCGCCGGGCCCGGAGGTCGACGAGGCCCACCTGCGGGTGCTGCGCCGTCAACTCGCGCCGGGAGCACCGGTCGGCGGGCCGGCGCAGCTGCCGGCCGGGAGCGGGCCGTTCGTCGGCCGCCGCGCCGAACTCCGGGCGCTGGACGCGCTGGTGGCCCCGGGCCCGCAGCCGCGACTGGCCGTGCTGGCCGGCCCGCCCGGGGTCGGGAAGACCGCGCTGGCCGTGCACTGGTCGCAGCTGCGGCGCGAGCACTTCCCGGACGGGCAGCTGTACGTCGACCTGCGCGGGCACTCCGCGCAGCCGGCGTTGCGGCCGGTCGAGGTGCTCGCCCGGTTCCTGCGGGCGCTCGGCACGGCGCCGGACCGGCTGCCCGGTGAGCAGGACGAGGCCGCCGCGCTGTACCGGACGCTGCTGGCCGGGCGGCGGGTGCTGGTCGTGCTGGACAACGCCCGGGACGCCGAGCAGGTGCGGCCGCTGCTGCCGGGGGCGGGCGGGTGCGCGGTGGTGGTGACCGCGCGCCGGCGGCTGACGGGCCTGGTCGCGGGGGAGGGCGCCCGCAGCCTCACCCTGGACGGGCTCGGGCCGGCGGAGGCCGGTGAACTGCTCGGCAGCGTCGTCGGCGGGTGCCGGGTCGCCGCCGAGCCGGATGCCGCGCGGCGGCTGGTGGAGCTCTGCGACGGCCTGCCGCTGGCGGTTCGGGCCGCCGGGGCCGCACTGGTGGCGCGCGGCGGCACGATCGCCGAGCACTGCGCCCGGCCGGGCGGCGAGGACCTGCTCGATCTGCTGCGGGTCGAGGGCGATGCGCGTTCGACCGTCCGGGCCGCCTTCGACCTCTCGTACCGGGCGCTGCCCGTCCCGGCCCGGCGGCTGTACCGGCTGCTCGGGCTGCTCCCCGGGCCGGACACCACCGTCGAGGGCGCGGCCGCGCTGGCGGACGCCGATCCGGTGGAGACCGCCGCCCTGCTGCGGACCCTCGCCGACGCCCACCTGCTGCGCGAGCGGCCGGCCGGGCGGTACGGGCTGCCGGGGCTGCTGCGGCTGCACGCCCGGGAGTTGGCGGGGTGCCAGGAGGCGGACAAGGCGCGGCAGCGGCTGTGCGACCGGTACCCGACGGGTGCCGGGGCCGCGGCGGAATGCGCGGCCGGTGCCAGTGAACTCCCGTCGTTCGCACGGCAGTTCGCGCCGACGCCGGATGCCGGGCACCCCGACGACCTCACCGTCCTGGGGCTGATCTGCGGGAAGCTCGGCCGGCTCCAGCAGGCCGCCGAGCACTTCACCCGGGCCGCCGGGCTGCATCGGGAGCGCGGGGCGGTCGCCGAGGAAGCCATCGCCCGCACCAATCTGGCCGTGGTGCGCCGGGCGCTGGGCCGCCCCGCCGAGGCGGTCCGGCTGCTCGACGCGACGCTGCCGGTGCACCGGAGCACCGGCAACGCGTTCAGCGAGGCGGTGGCGCTGAGCTGCCTCTCCGGCGCGCGCACCGACCTCGGCGACCCGGCCGGCGGGCGGTTGTCGGCCCGGGCCGCGATCGGCGTCGCACGTTCGCTGCGCCATCCCGCGCTGGAGGCGAACGCCCGGCTCGCGCTGGCCGCCGCCCAGGAGCGCGCGCACCGCCGCGCCGACGCGGCCGCCGGGTACCGGGAGGCGCTGCGGCTGGCCGAGGCCTCCGACGACCGCCACCCCCGGGTGGTCGCCCTGATCGGCCTCGCCGCCACCCGTACCGAGACCGATCCGCAGGCCGCCGCCGAGCAGTTGGAAAGCGCTCTCCAACTCGCCCGCGCGGCGGGTTTCCGCATCCTCGAAGGCAACGCACTCACCGCGCTGACCTGCGCACTCGTCTGGTTGGGACGGTCGCTGGAGGCATTGGACAGCGGGTATCGGGCACTCGCCGTGCAGCGGGAGACCGGGCACCTGCCGGGCGAGGTGCGGGCGCTGCTGGCGCTCGGCCGCGCGCAGTCCGCGCTCGGCGCGCCCGGGGCGGCGGTCGGGCACTGGCGGGAGGCGCTGCGGCTGTCCCGGGCGATGGGCGTGACGCGGCTGCGCTGAGCGGCAGTTCCGCCACTTCCGGCGTTCTGCCGGTTCGGCCCGGCAGACAGCCGTCGTCGCAGGTCGGCGCGGTGGCGCCGGCTCTGGTCCGGCTACCGGAACGCCTACCGGCGGGCTCCGTACGGTGGGCGCACCGCCCGCGCCGACACCCCGAGGTGACACCGTGCCGCTGCCCCCGGAACCCGCATGAGCCGCTACGACCAACTGGCCGCCACCCCCTCGGTGCGCCGCGTCCAGCAGGAGTTCGGCAGCGCCGCCGCGGCCGGCCGACGGCTGCGCGACCCCGGCGGGGAGCCGCCCGGCGGGCCCGAGCCGCTCAGCGACGCGGCGGCCGCGTTCGTCCGCAGCCTCGACGGCTTCCTGATCGGCACCGTCAACGAGAACGGCTGGCCGTACCTGCAGTACCGGGGCGGGCCGCCGGGCTTCGTCCACGTGCTGGACGCGCACACCCTCGGCTACCTGGACGTCCGCGGCAACCGGCAGTACCTGACCAGCGGAAACCTGCGCGCCGACGACCGGGTCTCGCTGTTCTTCCTCGACCACGGGCGGCAGGCCCGGCTCAAGCTGTTCGGCCGGGCGAGCGCCGTCCCCGCCGACCGGCACCCGGAGTTGGTCGCCCGGCTCGAATCGCCGCGCACCGACGGCCGGATCGAGCAGGTGGTCACCGTCCGGGTGGAGGCCTTCGCCTGGAACTGCCCCAACCACATCACCCCGCGCTTCAGCGAAGCCGAACTCGACCACGCACTCGCGCCCGTCCGCGAGCGGCTCGCCCGACTGCAGGCGGAGAACGCCGCGCTGCGCGCCGAACTCGCCGCCGCCCGCCACGACCCGAAGGACTGAACCACCCGTGTCCGAACATCTCGCCGTCGCCCCCGCGCCGGCCCCCGGCCGGCCCGCCGACGCCGGACCGGCGATCTGGTCCCGCAACTTCCGGTACTGGTTCACCGCTCGCAGCGCCGGCCTGCTCAGCTGGGCGATGCTCCCGGTCGCCGTCTCGGCCGGCCTGGTCGGCGGCGGCCACGGGCTGGACACCGCCGGCTACGCGATGGCCTTCCTGGTCGGGCCGTTCGCGGGGCTGGTGCTGTTCGGCGGGGTGCTCGCCGACCGGTTCACCGCCCGGCGGATGATGATCGTCGCCGACCTGGCCAACCTCACCGCGCACGTCCTGCTCGCCGTCCTCTTCCTGCACGGCGTCGACCGGCTGTGGCAGCTGTACGCGCTGCTCGCGGTGGCCGGCACCGCCAACGCGCTGTTCCAGCCCGGGGCTTCGTCCACCGTGCCGCTGGTCGCCCGGGACGTGCAGGGCGCCAACGGGGTGCTGCGCACCTCGGAGGCGATCACCGGCCTGGGCGGGCCCGCGCTGGCCGGAGTACTGGTCGGCTTCGGCTCCACGGGATGGGTGATGGCGATCTCCGCCCTCGCCTACGCGACCAGCGCGAGCTGCCTGTTCGCGCTGCGCCTCGGCAAGGTGCCCGCGCCGCCGGCCGGGGACGGGCTGTGGCGCAACCTGGTGGTCGGCTGGCAGGAGTTCCGGGCACGCCGCTGGCTGTGGGGCGTGATCCTGATCTGGATGTTCTACGCCGTCCTCGCCTGGGGCCCGCAACTCTCCCTCGCCGCAGGGCTGATCGTCCCCCGGCACGGGGCCACCGCGTTCGGCCTGGTCAACTGCGCGCTCGGGGCGGGCACCGTGGCCGGCGGGCTGATCGCCATCCGCTACAAGCCCGCCCGTCCGCTGGCGGCCGGCGCGGTCGCGATGTTCGCCTACCCGCTGTACCCGCTGGCGCTGGTCCTGGACGCCCCGGTCTGGCTGCTGGCCGCCACCCAGGCGCTGGTCGGCGCGGGCATCGGGATCTGGGGCGTCATGTGGGCCACCAGCGTGCAGACCCAGGTGCCCGGCGAGGTGCTCAACCGGGTCCACGCGTACGAGGTGGCCGGGTCGGTGGGCCTCTACCCGCTGGGCTCCGCGCTGGCCGGGCCCGCCACGCACGCCTTCGGCACCACGCCCGTCCTGCTGGTCGGGCTGGTCGTCTCCACCCTCACCGCCGCCGCGCTGCTGGCGGCCCGCCCGATCCGCACCCTCGGCCGGGCGCCCGCCCGGGACTGACGCGGCGGAGGGCGGGAACCGGGGGAGAAGTCGGGGAAAAAGTGGGGGGAGGAGCGCGCCGATCCTGTGATCAACTGTGCGGAGAAGGGGTGAAGCTTCCCGCACGTGGCGCCCGCACCGGGGAGCAGGGGCACCCGGCGAACGGGGGACCGGTTGGACGCGCGGATCGAATTCGGCCTGCTGGGCCCGCTGTCGGTGGTCACCGACGGCCGCCGCACCGCCGTCGGCGGTCCGCGCCGGCGCACCATCCTCGCGCTGCTGCTGCTGTCGCCGGGCTCGGTGGTGTCGGTGGACGCCATGGTCGAGGCGGTCTGGCAGGGCGCGGCGCCGGCCACCGCCCGCACCCAGGTGGCGATCTGCGTCGCGGGCCTGCGCAAGGTGTTCCGCGCGGAGGGCTGCGGCGACGACCTGATCACCACCGTCCACCCCGGCTACCAGCTGAACCCGGCCGGCCACCGGATCGACCTGCTGGAGTTCCAGGAGCTGGTCCGGCAGGCCGAGCGGGCGGCGGGCGGGCGGCGCACGGCCGAGGCCGCCGCGCTGTACGGCCGGGCGCTCGGACTGTGGCGCGGGCCCGTGCTGGAAGGCGTCACCGGGCGGCAGGTCGAGGACGAGGCGGCCCGCCTGGACGAGACCCGGATGCGCTGCCTGGAGGCGCTCGCCGAGCTCGACCTCGCCCTCGGACGGCACCTGGAGGTGATCGGGTCGCTGGCGCCGGTGGTCCGGGCGCACCCGCTGCGCGAGAGCGCCCGGCACGCCCTGATCCGCGCCCAGTACCGGGCCGGGCGGCGGGCGGAGGCGCTGGAGACCTTCCGCGCGGGCCGCCGGCAGTCCGTCGAGGAGCTCGGCCTGGAGCCGGGCACCGCGCTGCTCCGGCTGCACGACGCGATCCTGCGCGACGACCCGGCGCTCGGCCTGCCCGACGACCACCCGACGCCGGAGCCGGATCCCGAGCCGGCACTGCCGCCACTGCCGGAGCCGCCCGCCGCCGCGCCCCCGCCACTCTCCACGCCGACACCGTCCTTCCTGCCGCCGAACGTGCCGGCCTTCACCGGCCGCGCCGCCGAGATCGCCGTCCTCGACCGGCTGGTCGAGGGCCGCACGGACGATCAGCCGCCCGGCATCGGCCTGATCACCGGCGTCGCCGGCGTCGGCAAGACCGGACTCGCCGTGCACTGGGCGCACCGGGTCGCCGCCCGCTTCCCGGACGGCCGGCTGTACGTCGACCTGTGCGGCCACGACGGGACCAGGGAGCCGACCTCGGCGGCCGACGTGCTGAGCCGCTTCCTGCGCGCGCTCGGCGTGCCCAGCGAGCGGATCCCCGCCGACACCGGCGAACGCACCGAGCTGTACCGCAGCCTGCTGGCCGGCCGCCGGGTCCTGGTGGTGCTGGACAACGCGGCGTCGGCGGCGCAGATCGACCCGCTGCTGCCCGGCAGCGGGCAGTGCTGCGTGGTCGTCACCGGCCGCCCGCCGATGGAGCAGCTGATGCTCCGCTACGGCGCGGTGCGGGTCCAACTCGGCATGCTGCCACCGGCGGAGGCGGTCGAGCTGCTCGGCCGGATCGTCCCCGCGGACCGGATCGCGGCCGACCCGGAGCAGGCCGGGCGGCTCGCCGAGCTGTGCGACCGGCTGCCGCTGGCGCTGCGGATCGCCGCGGCCCGGCTGGCCTCGAAGCCGCACTGGAGCGTGCGCCACCTGGTGGCCCGGCTGGCCGACGAGCGCCGCCGGCTGGACGAGCTCAGCCAGGGCGAGTCCCAGGTCCGGGCCGGATTCGCGCTCTCCTACCGGCAGTTGGCGCCGGACGCGGCCCGGCTGTACCGCCGGCTCGCGCTGCTGGAGGCGCCCGACGTCACGGTCTGGACGGCCGCCGCCCTGCTCGACGTCCACCCGTTCGAGGCGGACCGGCTGCTGGAGCACCTGGTGGACGTCCAACTGCTGGAGGTCACCGGCACCGACGGCACCGGCCGGCTGCGGTTCCGGATGCAGAACCTGCTCGGCCTGTTCGCCCGCGAGCGGGTGCTGGCGGAGGAGAGCGAGGACGAGCGGCGGCGGAGCGTGGAGCGGGCGCTGCGCGGCTGGCTGACCGTCGCCGAGCAGGCCCACCGGGTCGAGCACGGCGGCGACTTCGGGCTGATCCACGGCTCCGCCCCGCGCCTGGAGATGGACGCCCTGCTGCTGGCGGAGCTGACGGCCGACCCGCTGGAGTGGTTCGAGGCGGAGCGGCTGTCGCTGGTCGCCGCGATCGGCCAGGCGGCCCGGCTGGGCCTGGACGAACTGGCCTGGGACCTGCTGGGCTGCGTCGTCGTGCTGTTCCGCACCAGGGAGTACCCCGACGACTGGCAGGACAGCTGCGAGCGCGTGCTGGCCGCGACCCGGGCGGCCGGGAACCTGCGCGGCGAGGCCGCCGTGCTGGCGTGGCTGGGCGAGTGCTGGATCGGCATCCGGCACGTCTCGGCGGCCGCCGAGCCGCTGCTCAGGTCGCAGGCCCTGTTCGAGCAGCTCGGGGAGGAGTACGGGCGCGCCCTGGCGGTGCGCTCGCTGGCCGTGCTGGACCGCGTCCAGGGCGATCTGGTCTCGGCCGGGGCGCGGCTCACCGAGGCCGTCGCGCTGTTCCGGGCGGCGGGCGACCTGTCCTGCGAGGCGCACGTGCTCGGCTTCCTGGCGCAGGGCGAGCTGGACCTCGGCCGGCCGGAGGCGGCGCTGGGCCACGCCGAGCAGGCGGTGGCCGTCGCCGGCCGGATCGGGGAGACCGGGGTCACCGCCCAGGTCCACTTCCGTTACGCCCGGGTGCTGTTGGCGCTGGAGCGGTTCGCGGAGGCGGAGCGCGCGCTCCAGGTGGCGCTGCGGGTGGTGACGGCCCGGCGCGATCTGCTGGGGTGTGCGCACGCCCGGCTCGGCCTGGGCGAGACGCTCCTGCGGCGCGGCCTGGCCGCCGAGGCGCACGCCGAGCTGCTGACCGCCCTGGACCTGGTGGTCGCCCTGGGCGGGCTGGTCGTCGCGGAGGGCCGGATCGGGGTGGCGCTCGGCCGGGCGGCGGCCGCGCTGGGCCGCACCGGCGAGGCACGGGCGCGGCTGGGCCGGGCGGCCGAGCTGCTCCGCGCCGCCGGGGCCGAACGCGATCTGCTGGTGGCGGAACGGGAGTCGGCGGCCCTCGGCGCGGCGACCGGCGGCGATCCCGGCACCGCGGCGACGCGCGGCGATATCGGCGCGGTATAGACCGCTCGGGCAGAGTGGACGCAGCTGCCCCGTTCCCCGAAGGAGCCGGTGATGACCGGTAGTTCCGAGCCGCACCCCGCCGACGCACCGGACGGGTCGGCGCCGTTCGCCCCCCGCACCGTGTGCACCCTGCGGGCGCTGCTGGACGGCGACCCGGCGGCCACCGGTGCGGGACCGTTGGCGCTGCACACGGTCGGCTGGTCGTGGCACCTGGACGCCGGCGAGCGGGCCGTGCGGGAGGCGCTGCGGGACGGCGCGGTCGGGGCGGACGAGGCGCACGCGCTGGGCCGGGCCGCCGCCCTGCTCGGGGCCGCCGAGGCCGCCGCCGCGCTGGCCGCCCGCAGCGCGCACGTGCTGCCCGCCGAGGCGGACGTCACCCTTCCGGTGGTCTCGGCGCTGGTGCCGGCCCTGGTCGCCGAGGCCACCGGCGCGCTGGGCCGCCCGGCGGCCGTCCGTCCGGGCGGCACGGAGGGCTTCCGCGGCGCGGTGGTGGCCCGATTCCCGTGGCTGGTCAACGGGTTCGCGGCCGAGCTGGTGGACGGCCCGGGCCTGGCCGAGGCGGTCCGGCTGGGCGCCCCCGTCCCGGAGGCGGACGGCGGGGCCGGTCCCCGGGGCGGCTGCAGTCCCGTCCAGGCGCTGCCCCGGCTGGTCGGCGGGCCGGCGCTGGACGGCGCCGGTGCGGAGGTGCAGAGCCTGGCCAAGGCGCTGCTCGAGGCCGGCGACGAGCTGCACCGGCGGATGGCGGAGCTGCCGACCGAGCCGGAGGGCAGCCCGACGGGGCGTGAACTGGCCGCCGCCTACGAGACGTTGTACGCGGCGACGGCCTGCCTGACGCTGTGGGCGGCGGGGACGGCGGTCGGGCCGCTGTGGCTGCGCACCGCGCTGCGCGCCCTGCTGGTCCGGCTGCACCGGCTGCTGCTGGAGCCGCCGCCGGTCCTCGACCCGTACCCGGCGGAGGAGTTGCTGGCCGTCGCGCTCGGCGCGGGGGCGCGGCTGCTCACCTTCCGCACCGCCGACCAGGTCAGTGCGCCGGACGGTACGGCATGACGGTGCGCATCTCGCCGGTGAGCATCGCCTGGTAGGTCCGGGTCAGCAACCGGCCCGGCTCGACGCCGAGTTCGGCGGCGAGCAGGCGCCGCCCGTCCTGGTAGAGCGACATCGCCTCGGCCTGCCGTTCGGAGCGGAACAGCGCCGTCATCAGCAGCGCCCGGAAGCGTTCCCGCATCGGGTGACGGGCGACCAGGCCGGTCAGTTCGGAGATCAGCCGGCGGTGCCGGCCGGTGATCAGGTCGGCCTCGATCCGGGCCTCCAGGGCCGCCAGCCGGGCCTCCTCCAGGCGCGGGCGTTCGGCGAGCGCCAGGTGGTCGGTGACGTCCGCGAGCGCCTCGCCGTGCCAGCGCTCCAGTGCCGCGCGCAGCAGCTCGGCGGCGGCCTCGAAGCGCTGCTCGCGCAGCGCCCGGAAGCCGCTGTGGGACAGTTCGCCGAAGGCGGTGAGGTCGCCGGGCACGTGCCCGGCCTCCAGCCGGTAGCCGGACCGGCTCCGCACCAGGGGCACGTCCGCGCCGACGCGGCGGCGGAGCCGGGAGGCGTAGGTGTGCAGCTGTGCGGCGGCCGTGCCGGGCGGGCGTTCGTCCCAGAGCATCCGGCCGAGGTGCTCGTCCGACACCACCCGGCCCTCGGCCAGCACCAGCGCGGCGAACACCGTCCGCTGCTTGGTGCCGCTCAGGGTGTCCTGCCGGCCGTCGGCCAGCAGGTGGACCGGTCCGAGAATGCGGAACTCCATGCCGTCGCCCCCTCCTCTGCCCGGTGCGGGCCCGTCCGCCGGATCCGCCTGCCCGATCGACGGTAGAAGGGCGCCTCATCACCCCGTTATCGCCTCGATATCGCCGGCCGCGCCGGTCAGTCGTCGGGGTCGGCGGGGTGCGGGCGGGCCAGCAGGAAGGGGAGCAGGCCGCGGTGCAGCAGGGCGGTGCGCCAGGCGGTCCGGGCGGCCGACAGGTCCTGGGCGTGCCGGGGGCCCTCGGGGGGTGCGGCGCTCCGGCGGGCGGCGCTGAACAGCAGGCCGAGCAGGCCGGCCAGGGCGCTGGTGACGGCGGCGGCGACGGTGGTCCAGGCAGCGGTGCGCAGTGCGTCGGCGAGGGCGGCGTGCGGGCGGGACAGGCCGATGACGGCGGCGAGCAGGAAGAACACGGCGGCGGCGCTGCCGGTGACGATCGGCACCACCAGGGCCAGCACGCCGAACCAGCCGGACAGCCGTTCCCCGGGCTCGGCGGCGGGAGCGGCCTGCGGCGGTGCGGCGTCCCGGAGCCGGCGGTAGGCCAGGTACTCGGGTTCGGCGGCGGCCAGGATCTCGGCGGTGCGCTGCCGGGCCAGCGCCCGCAGCCGGGCGTGCCGCGCGCCGTCGCCGGCCAGGGCGGCGCGCACCGCCGGGTCGGCGAGGGCCCGGCCGAGGGCGTACTCGAAGTCGGCGCGGTCCTGCTGGGTGGGGCCGTCGCCGGAGTGCGGGTCCATCGCTGCTGTCCCCCGTGGTGGTCAGGTCGGTTCAGCCGAACGTCAGGTCGGTGCAGGCGTCGTCGGCGGCGGAGCGGGCCTGGCTGACGCTGCTGGGCAGCGGGCCGGTGGGCGGCGGCGGGGCGGCGGTGGCGGTGCCGTGGCCGACGGCGTAGTCGGCGCCGAGGGTGAGGGTGATTCCGGCGCGGGCGCCGGCCTGCAGGGTGGCGCCGGGGAAGAGCGCGGCGACCTTCTCGGCCCCGGCCCGCTCGCCGGGCCCGTACTCGACGAGGGTGGTGGCATGGGCGCGGGAGGCGGCGTTGGCGCGGGCGGTGACGGTGAAGCCGGAGCCCTCCAGCGCTTCGGCGGCCCTGGCGGTCAGCCCGGCGGTGTCGGTGCCGTTGTGGACGGCGACCTTGATGTCGGCCCCGTCCACCGCGGTCGGCGCGGCGGTCGGGCCGGGGCTCGGGCTGTCGGCGGGGCTCGGGCCTGCCGAGGCGTCCTGCCCGTCCAGGGTGCGGTCGGCCTTGAGCGCGGTCCACAGCTGGTCGGTGTCGGGGTGCACCAGGGCGACGCGTTCGCCCTGGTAGCGCCAGGGCACGGTGAGGAACTTGATGTCGTGCAGGTCGATGTCCTTGAGCGACATCGCGAAGTCGACGAGCTTCTGCGCGGAGCCGAGGCCCTCGTCCACGGTGAGCGACCTGGTGGCGGCGTCGGCCAGCGGCAGTAGCGCGACCGGGTTCATGCCCTCCGCCTTGACCTGCTTGATCAGCGAGGAGAGGAAGGCCTGTTGGCGTTTGGTGCGGCCGATGTCGGAGCCGTCGCCGAGGCCGTGCCGGATGCGGACGTAGTCCAGCGCGGCCTGGCCGGAGATCTTCTGGTGGCCCTGGTCGAAGAGCAGCTTGCCGCGGTGGCCGAGGTTCGGGTCGAGGTCGCCCTGGTAGACCGGCTTGGGCAGGCAGACGTCGACGCCGCCGACGGCGCTGGTCATGTCAGCGAAGCCCTGGAAGTTGACCACCATGGTGTGGTCGACGCGCAGGCCGGTGAGCTTCTCCACGGTGTTCTGGGTGCAGGCGGGGTTGCCCTGTTCGGTGTCGCCGACCGAGAAGGCGCTGTTGAACATGGCGCTGGGCTGCGCCTTGGTCCAGTTCTTGTTCGGCAGCAGGCAGGGCGGGACGGCGACCAGCGAGTCGCGCGGGATGGAGACGCCGACGGCGTGCTTGTGGTCGGCGTAGACGTGCAGCAGGATCGCGGTGTCCGAGCGGGCGCCGCCCTCCTGGCCGC
The DNA here is from genome assembly GCF_053602195.1 of Kitasatospora sp. NPDC004531. Classification (NCBI taxonomy): domain Bacteria; kingdom Bacillati; phylum Actinomycetota; class Actinomycetes; order Kitasatosporales; family Streptomycetaceae; genus Kitasatospora; species Kitasatospora sp. NPDC004531. The sequence continues at coordinate 77,241 of NZ_JBSGDD010000020.1, forward strand.
CGCCGAGGTCCTTGTTGCCGCCGGAGCGCGAGTCGGAGCCGATCAGCAGCAGGTTGACCGGGACCCGGCCCTGGGCGTCGGCGCCGGCCGCGGCGGGGCGGTCCTTGCTGACGCCGGAGCTGTCGAAGGTGCTCAGGTTGCCGTTGAGCCGGTAGTAGACCAGGCCGCCGCCGGTGACGGCGAGCGCGACGACGCCGGCGGTGGTCCACAGTGCGATCCGGCGGGCCCGGCGGCCGCGCCCGGACCTGGTGGGCCGGGCCCCCGCCCTGCGTGCAGACATGACGCCCCCTTCGCCGTCGGCGTGCGCCGGCCCGAACTTCTACAGAGCTGTAGAGGTTCAGCGAAGCATACAAATGCGGGCAGGTGAAGTCACACCCGGTGCGAGGACGCACGGGTGTGTGGGGGGAGGCGGAGTCAGTGCGTGCGCAGCAGCGCGAGGTGCACGACGGTGACCCGGGCGAGGTCGAGGGCGGCGCCGCGCCGGTGGCGGCGGGCCTCGGCGGACTCGGCGCGCTCGATGGCGGTGCGGCGGGCGTCGTCCTCGGCAGGGGCGTCCACGATGAACAGATGGCTGCCGGAGCGGACTTCGTTGGCGTGCGGAATCTCGACGCACCAGCGGTGGCGGCTCTGGGTGGAGTCCATCGGCCTTCCTCTCCCGGCGCGCGGGCGCCTGCCGCTCCTCCGGGCCCCGATGGGCGACGGAGAGCTGACTCGACCATAGGTATAGGCCAATTCCTCCGTCAAGAGGACAAGTCGCCCATCAAATAATCCGTTCAACGGTGTATATCCGGTCGCTGTCCGCTACCGTTCCCGCCATGACCGCCCCCGCCCACCCGGCGCCCTCGGCCCGCCGCCTGCGCACCCGGGCCACCCTGCTCGCCGTCCTCGGCGAACACGGCACCCTCAGCCGCGCCGAGATCAGCCGGCTCACCGGGCTCTCCCGCTCCGCCGTCAGCAGCGCCGTCAACGACCTGATCGGCGAAGGACTGGCCGGCGAGACCACCGCCGCCACCCCCGCCGGACGCGGCCGCCGCGCCGCCGCCGTCACCCTGCGCCGCGCCCACGCCCTGGTCCTCGCCTTCGACTTCGGGCACACCCACGTCACCGCCGCCGTCGCCGACACCACCGGCGCCGTGCTCGGCGAGGCCACCGCGCACCTCGACGTCGACAACCACCCCCGCGAGGTGCTGGACGCCGCCCGCACCCTCGCCGACCGGGCGCTCGCCGCCGCCGGCCACCCGCTGGACGCGATCACCGCCGTCGCCGCCGGCATCCCCGGCGCCCTCGACACCCGCACCAACGTGGTCCGCGCGCCCTCCACCCTCTCCCAGTGGATCGGCATGGACCCCGCCGCCGAACTCGGCCGGCTCTTCGACCGCCCCGTCACCGTCGGCAACGACGCCGAGATGGGCGCCCGCGGCGAACGCGCCCACAGCGGCGGCCACGCCCTCAACGACCTGATCTACGTCAAGGCCTCCACCGGCATCGGCGCCGGACTGCTGCTCGACGGCCGCATCTACCGGGGCGCCAGCGGCATCTCCGGCGAGATCGGGCACATCCAGCTCCCCGACACCGGCACCTGGTGCCGCTGCGGCAACCGGGGCTGCCTGGAGTCCGTCGCCTCCATCGTCGAGGTCCGCCGCCGCCTCGCCCACGTCCTCGCCCCCGGTGCCCGGGTCGAACTGCCGCCGCTCGCCGAACTCGCCGACACCCCCGCCGCCGCCCGCGTCATCGGCGAGGCCGGCCGCACCATCGGACGGGTGCTCGCCGACCTGGTCAACTGCCTCAACCCCGCCGCCATCGTGATCGGCGGCGAACTCGGCCTGGCCGGAGGGCCGTTGATCACCGGCATCCGGGAATCCGTGGACCGCTACGCGCAGCCCGCCGTCGCCGAGGCCGTCGAGATCCGCGCCAGCCGGCTCGGCCTGCGCTCCGAGCTCTACGGAGCGATCGACGCCGCGGTGAGCGCCGCCGTGGCTCAGCAACCGCGGGCCCGCTCCGCCAGGTAGCGGCGCTCCGGCACACTCGGCGCCAGCGCGGACGCCCGCCGGAACGCCTCCGCCGCCTGCCCCGCCGCACCGGTGCGGGCCAGCAGCTCGGCCCGCACCGCGAAGAAGCGGTGGTGGCGGCCCAACGGCTTCTCCAGCGCGTCCAGTTCCTTCAGTGCCGGCTCCGGCCCGTGCACCTCCGCGAGCGCCACCACCCGGCCCAGCTCCGGCATCGGACCGGGCGCCACCCGCACCAGCAGGTCGTACAGCGCCAGGATCTGCGGCCAGTCGGTGGCCGCCACGTCCGGCGCCTCGTCGTGCAGCGCCGCGATCGCCGCCTGCAACTGGTACGGTCCCACCCGGCCGTGCGGCAGCGCCCGCTCCACCAGCGCCACCCCCTCGGCGATCGCCGCCGCGTCCCAGCGCGAGCGGTCCTGCTCGGCCAGCGGCACCAGCTCGCCGGCCGGGCCGGTGCGCGACGGCCGCCGGGCGTCGGTGAGCAGCATCAGCGCCAGCAGGCCCATCACCTCGGCGTCCGCGGGCACCGAGCGGTGCAGCATCCTGGTCAGCCGGATCGCCTCGTCGGACAGCCGGGGGGACGTCAGATCCTCGCCGGAGGTGGCCGTGTAGCCCTCGTTGAACACCAGGTACAGCACCTGCAGCACCTCGCGCAGCCGCGCCACCGCCTCGCCCGGCTCCGGCAGCGCGAACCGCAGGCCCGAGGCGCGGATGGTCTGCTTCGCCCGGCTGATCCGCTGCGCCATCGTCGCCTCCGGCACCAGGAACGCCGCCGCGATCTGCGCCGTGCTCAGGCCGCCGACCGCGCGCAGCGTCAGCGCGATCCGGCTGGGCGCGGTCAGCGCCGGGTGGCAGCACAGGAACAGCAGCGCCAGCGAGTCGTCCCGGTCGGCGGCCGGGTCGGCGTCGGCGGGGCGGCCGAGCAGCTCCGACTGCGGCGTCGCCAGGAACAGCCGCTCCTCGCGCTCGCGCCGGGCCCGGTCGGCGCGCACCAGGTCCACCAGCCGGCGGGAGGCCACCGTGACCAGCCAGCCGCGCGGGTTGTCCGGCCGGCCCTGCCGCGGCCACTGGGCGGCGGCCGCCAGCAGCGCCTCCTGCACCGCGTCCTCGCAGCTGTCGAACGCGCCGGGGTGGCGGTGCAGCAGCGCCGCCAGGACCTGCGGCGCGAGGGTGCGCAGCAGGCCCTGGTCGGCGGCCGTCGGTCCGCTCACGCGGCCGGGTCGTCCATCGGCGTCTCGTGCAGGACCGGCCACAGCTCCACCGGCTCCCGGTCGGCCCACGGCATGTCGGCGGCGATCTCCAGCGCCCGCTGCTCGCTCTCGCAGTCCAGCAGGTAGAAGCTCGCCATGTACTCCTTGGTCTCCAGGTAGGGACCGTCGCTGACGGCGGGCAGCCCGTCCTGGCGGCGCACCAGCCGGCTGGCGGCCGCGTCGCCGAGGCCGTACGCGCCGATCAGCTCCCCGGTCTCGCGGTAGCGCGCGTTGAACGCGTCCTGCTGGGCGATCGCCTCCGGCCACTCCTCGGCCGAGACGGACGCCCACTTCTCCTGGTTGCCGTAGGTCATCAGCAGGTACTTCACGGGGACCACGTCCTCATCTGTCCGTCGGGTGCTCCTGTCCGGTGGTCGGAGCGGGCCGGGCGGTTCTCTACATGCTCGCCGAACCCGCTCGTCGGCGGGTCGGCGGAGCGGCGCAGCGGCGGTCAGGAGGCCGGCGGGGTCCAGATGTACGGCGTGGTGGTGGTGACGGCGTGCATGCCGAGGCGGCGCAGGATCGGGGCGCTGTCGGGGGAGGCGTCCACCTGGAGGTAGCGGATGCCGTGGTCGAGGGCCCAGCGGGCGCGGTGCGCGACCAGCGAGCGGTAGATGCCGCGGCCGCGCCAGGCGGCGAGGGTGGAGCCGCCCCACAGGCCGCCGAACTCGGTGCCGGGGGTGCGGCTCAGCCAGGCGGCGGAGACCACCTCGGGGGTGCTGGTGTCGGTCTCGGCGACCATCACCAGGAAGCCCTCGGGGTCGGCGGCGGCGTTCTCGGTCAGGTCGCCGATCAGCATGCTCCAGTCGCCGCCCCAGACCTCGGCCTGCAGCGCGGCGATCCGCCGCATGTCGGTGCGGGCGGTGACCCGGCGCAGCGTGATGCCCTCGGGCGCGGGGGTGGGGGTGGCGAGCTCGGCGGCCAGGCCGACCAGGACGGTCTCCGGATCCTCGGCGACGAAGCCGGCGGCGGTGAGGCGTTCGGGCAGGTCGGCGGGCAGGTCGTGGCCGCGGGTCTTCCACTCGACGGCCTCGCCGCGGGCGGCGAAGAAGTCCCGCTGGCGGGCGATCAGCCGGTCGAGCTCCTCGCCGCGCAGGCCGAGGTCGGCGGTGGGGGAGGTGAGGAAGCCGCGGAAGCCGCCGTACTTGCGCAGCAGCGGCCCGTCGGCCTGCCGGGTCTCGCCTTCGCGGGCCGGGCCGAGGCCGCGCAGATGTTCGTCGTAGGCCGCGAGCAGGGCCGTGGTCAGGTCGGTCACCAGGCGAGGGTAGTGGATCTTGGCAAGCGCTTTCCGGCCATTTCTCCTTCCCGCCGGTGGCGTTGACGTCGGGGTGAAGGTCTAGCGTCGTGGCCATGCGGATCGGCGAGCTGGCCCAGCGGGCGGGGACCACCACCAGGGCGCTGCGGTATTACGAGTCGCGGGGGCTGCTGCCCGCGCGGCGCGGGGGGAACGGGTACCGGGCGTACGACGAGGAGGATCTGCGGCTGCTGCGGCAGATCCGGGTGCTGCAGGACTTCGGGTTCGAGCTGGAGGAGACCCGGCCGTTCGTGGAGTGCCTGCGGGCCGGCCATCCGGCCGGGGACTCCTGCCCGGCCTCGCTGGAGGTGTACCGGGCCAAGCTGGCCGAACTCGACGCCATGGTGGCCCGGTTGTGCGAGGTCCGGGACACCGTGGCGGCCCAGCTGGCGCAGGCCGAGGCGGCCCGCGACGCGCTGGCGGCGGCGGACCAGGAGCCGCGCTGCGAGCTGGTCCGCGACGACGACTGACGTATCGGGAGGAGATCCGATGAGTGGTGTGCGCAGTGTGACCGACCAGGACTTCGCGAGCGAGGTGCTGGAGGCCCCGGGCCCGGTGCTGGTGGAGTTCACCGCCGACTGGTGCCCGCCGTGCCGGCAGCTGGCACCGGTGCTGGCCGAGGTGGCCGAGGAGCAGGCCGGCAAGTTGAAGATCGTCGCCCTGGACGTGGACCGGAACCCGGAGACCCAGGCGGCGTACGGCGTCCTGTCGATGCCCACCCTGATGGTGTTCCGGGGCGGCGAGCCGGTCCGCTCGATGGTCGGGGCGCGCGCCAAGGCCCGGCTGCTGCGGGAGCTCGACGACCTGCTGTAGGCGGGTGAGGTGTGTCACGGGGCGGGGGCGCCAGGCTCCTTGCGTTGTAAAGTGCAACTAGATATTAGTTGTACTTGTCAACCATGGAGTCAGAGATGTCCTCGCTGCCAGCGGGCTCCCGCCCCGCCCTGCGGCACGTCCTCACCCACCTGGTCACACCGCTGCTGATGTGCCTCGGCATGGGCGTCGCGTACCTGTCCGCCTTCCACGCCCCCGCTCCCCACGGCCTGCCGGTCGCCGTGGTCGGCCAGGGCCCGCAGACCCAGGCGCTCGCGCAGACGCTCAAGGACCGGACGGGCGACGCCCTGGACGTCACCACCGCGGCCGACGCCGACGCGGCCCGCGCCCGGCTGCTCGACCGCGACCTGGTCGCCGCGTACGTGCCGGGCGGCGACACGCCGACCCTGCTGGTCGCCACCGCCGACTCGGAGACCTCGGCGAGCGCCGCCGAGAAGGTGTTCACCGCGGTCGCCGCCCAGCAGGGCAAGCCGCTGGCCGTCCAGGAACTGACCCCGCTGCCGGCCGGCGACCCGACCGGGCAGGGCCTGTTCTTCCTGCTGGTGGCGCTGAGCATCGGCTCCTACGGCTCCGTCGCGGTGCTCGGCGCGGCCGGCGCGGCGCTGACGACGCGGATCCGGGCGCTGCTCGGCCTCGGCGTGGCGCTGGTGGTCAGCCTGATCGGCGCGGCGCTGGCCGGGCCGGTGTTCCACCTGGTCGACCACGGCCTGCTCGGCGTCTGGGCGATGAGCTGGCTGTACTCGGCGGGCATCGTCGCGATCGGCACCGCCCTGCACACCTTCCTCGGCCGGTGGACCACGCTGACCATGATGGCGCTGTTCGTGATGCTCAACTTCACCAGCTCCGGCGGCATCTTCCAGCCCGAGCTGCAGAACGGCTTCTACGGCGCCCTGCACTCCTTCTGGAACGGCGCGGGCTTCCTGGAGGGCGTCCGCGACCACGTGTACTTCGGCGGCCGGGCCGGGCTCGGCGGCCACGTCGCCACCCTGTTCGGCTGGCTCGCGGCCGGCGCGGCGCTGCTCCTGCTCGCCGCCCGCGCCGAGCGCGCCCGGGCCCTCGCCGCCGCTCACTCCCCGGCCGCCGGCGAGTCGGCCGGGGAGCCGGCGGAGGAGGAGATGGAGGAGGCGGTCGGCGTCTGAGGACGGCTGCCCCTACCGTGGGTCGCGACACCGCACGACGAAGGAGCCACCGCCATGCCCGACCGCGACGCCGCGCTGGAGACCATTCAGCGCGAGCTCACCGCGTTCGCCCGCCGGGCCCGCCACAAGGCGGCCCAGCTGCACCCCGAGCTGTCGCTGGTCACGTACAGCATGCTCGACCTGGTCAACGAACGCGGCTCCTGCCGGGCGGCGGACCTGGCGGCGCACTTCATGCTCGACAAGTCCACCGTCAGCCGCCAGGTCGGTTCGCTGGAGCGGCTGGGGCTGCTGGCCCGGCGGGCCGACCCGGACGACCAGCGCGGGCAGCTGCTGCACCTGACCGACGCGGGCGAGCGGCTGCTCGCGGACGCGTACGAGCAGCGGCGGCGGATCTTCACCGACCGCTTCACCTCCTGGGACGACGAGGACCTGGACCGGTTCGCCGACTACCTGGTCCGCTACAGCGAATCCGAGTAGCGGAAGCGACTTGACCCTCACGCGGCGTGAGGCCGGAGGCTGGTGCGCAGCGGGAAGGGAAGGAGGGGAACGCGATGGACGGATACACGGTCGGGCAGCTCGCCCGGCTCGCCGGAGTGACGGTGCGCGCCCTGCACCACTACGACGAGATCGGCCTGCTGTCGCCCGGCGGCCGCACCCCGGCCGGCTACCGGCGGTACACCGACGCCGAGTTGGACCGGTTGCAGCAGATCCTGTTCTATCGCGAACTCGGCTTCCCGCTGGAGGAGATCGCGGCGATCCTGGACGACCGCTCGGTCGGCCCGACCGAGCACCTGCGCCGGCAGCGCGAGCTGATCGGCGACCGGATCCGGAAGTTGGAGGACCTCGCCGCGGCGGTCGAACGAGCGATGGAGGCAAGGACGTTGGGAATTCAGCTGACCCCTGAGGAGAAGTTCGAGGTGTTCGGCAAGGACTACCAGGAGAACTGGGAGGACGAGGCCGAGCAGCGCTGGGGCGACACCGACGCCTGGAAGCAGTCCCGGCAGCGGACCGCCAGGTACACCAAGGCGGACTGGGAGCGGATCAAGGAGGAGGCGGACGCGATCAACGAGGCGCTGGTGGCGGCGTTCACGGCCGGCGCGGCCCCGGACAGCCCGGAGGCGATGGCCGCCGCCGAGCAGCACCGGGCGCACATCGGCCTGAACTTCTACGAGTGCGCCCCGCAGATGCACCGCTGCCTGGGCGACATGTACGTCGCCGACGCGCGGTTCACCGCCACCTACGAGCAGCTCGCCCCGGGCCTCGCCGGGTGGCTGCGGGACGCGATCCACGCCAACGCGGACCGGTTGGAGCAGTCCTGACGCCGCCTCAGGCGGCCGGTCCGAAGGTGCGCCGGTAGGCGGTCGGCGAGGTGCGCATGGTGCGGCCGAAGTGGTGGCGGAAGGTCGCCGCCGACTCGAAGCCCACCGCTGCGGCGATCTCCTCGACGCTGCCTTCCGGCGACTCCAGCAGCGGCAGGCTGGCCGCGATCCGCTGGATCGCCACCCACCGCATCGGGCTGACCCCGTTGCGGGCGGTGAAGTGCCGCAGGTACGAGCGGTCGGACATGCCGGCCGCCCGGGCCAGCAGCGGCACGGTCAGCGGCCGGGCGAGGTGGTCCAGCGCCCAGCGCATCGAGCGGGCCACCCCGTCCTCGGGCTCGTCCACCGGCCGCACCGTCGCCTCGACGTACTGCGCCTGCCCGCCGTCGCGGTGCGGCGGGGCGACGAAGCGGCGGGCGACGGTGTTGGCGACCTTGGCGCCGTGGTCCTGCCGGACCAGGTGCAGGCACAGGTCGATGCCGGCGGCGCTGCCCGCGCTGGTCAGCACCTGGCCGTTGTCCACGTAGAGCACGTCCGGGTCGACCCGGACCCGGGGGTGGCGGCGGCGCAGTTCCTCGGCCCACCGCCAGTGCGTGGTGGCGGGCAGGTCGTCGAGCAGTCCGGCGGCGGCCAGTGCGAAGGCGCCGGAGCAGATCGACACCACCCGGGCGCCCCGGGCGTGCGCGGTGCGCAGCGCGGCGACCACGGCGGGCGGCACGTCGCCGTACGGGTCGGGCACGCCGACCACCACGGCGGTGTCGGCGGCGGCGAGTTCCTCCAGGCCGTGCCGGGGCGTCAGGGTGAACCCGCCGACCGCCTCCAGCGGGTGTCCGGGCCGCTCCGCGCACACCCGGACGTCGTACCAGGGGGCGGCCAGCAGCCCGGCGAGTTCGGGGCGGGCGAGGGCGAACACCTCGACCACCACGCCGAGTTCGAACGGCGCCATGCCCGCGAAGGCGTACACGGCGACGGTGTGGACGGGCGCCGGGCGCTTTCCGATGGTGACGGGAACGGGCTCGGCCATGGGGTGCTCCAGGTGCGGCCGGTGGGGGGTTCGCGGCGAGTGTAGCGGCCCGTGCCGGAAAACCTTTGGAACTGAGCCGCGACCGCCCGCGAGGATGGAGGCGTCAGCACGCGGGGGCAGCGCCTTCCGCGGCCACCCCACCCCCTTTTCCGGAGAGCAGCCATGTCCGCACCCGGCCGTGTCCGTTTCGAGAAGAATGTCACCGTCGCCGCCCGCTCCGGCTGGGGCCGTCGGCACTGAGCGCGCCGAAGCCCCCGCCGGCAGACCGGAACGGGGGCTTCGGCGCTGCTGTGTCAGCCGTTCAGCGAGGCCATCCAGGCCTCCACCTCGTCGGCCCGCCGCGGCAGGCCGACCGACAGGTTCTCGTTGCCGTCGGCGGTGACCAGGATGTCGTCCTCGATGCGGACGCCGATGCCGCGGTACTCCTCGGGGACGGTCAGGTCGTCGGCCTGGAAGTACAGGCCGGGCTCGACGGTCAGCACGATGCCGGGCTCCAGCACCGCGTCCACGTAGTTCTCGCGGCGGGCGTGCGCGCAGTCGTGGACGTCCAGGCCGAGCATGTGGCCGGTGCCGTGCAGGGTCCAGCGGCGCTGCAGGCCGAGCTCCAGGACCTTGTCCACGTCGTACACCGAGGCGTCGATCAGGCCCCACTCCAGCAGGCGCTCGGCGAGCACCCGCTGCGCGGCGTCGTGGAAGTCGCGGAACCGGCCGCCGGGCTTGACCGCGGCGATGCCGGCCTCCTGGGCGTCGTACACCGCGTCGTAGATCTTGCGCTGCAGCGGCGTGAAGGTGCCGTTGATCGGCAGGGTGCGGGTGACGTCGGCGGTGTAGAGGGTGCTGGTCTCCACGCCGGCGTCCAGCAGCAGCAGCTCGCCCGGGCGGACGTCACCGTCGTTGCGCACCCAGTGCAGGGTGGTGGCGTGCGGGCCGGCGGCGGCGATGGTGCCGTAGCCGACGTCGTTGCCCTCGACGCGGGCGCGGCGCCAGAAGGTGCCCTCGATCCAGCGCTCGGAGGTGGCGACGGCGCGGTCGAGCTCGCGGACCACGTCGGTGAAGCCGTTGACGGTGGCGTTGCAGGCGGCGCGCAGCTCGCCGATCTCCCACTCGTCCTTGACCAGGCGCAGCCCGGACAGGAACACCTTCAGCTCGCCGTCCTTCTCCTCGTCGAGCTGCTCGGCGAGGGCGGCCTCCAGACCGGCGTCGTAGCCGCGCACCAGGCGGGTCGGGACGGTGACGGCGGCGAGCTCCTCGGCGGCCTTGCGGACGTCGCGGACCGGCAGGCCGTACAGCTGGGCGGCCTCGGTGAGGGAGTGGCGGCGGCCGACCCACAGCTCGCCCTGGCCGCTGAGCCAGAACTCGCCGTTCTCCCGGTCGGAGCGCGGCAGCAGGTACAGCGCGAACTCGTGGCCGCCCTCGACCGGCTCGCCGACCAGCACCGCGTCCTCGGTCTGGTTGCCGGTCAGGTGCACGTACTCGCTGGCGGCGCGGAACGCGTACTCGGTGTCGTTGGACCGGGTGCGCAGGTTGCCCGCGGGGACGACCAGCCGCTCGCCGGGGAACGCGGCGGACAGCTTGGCGCGGCGCTCGGCCGCGTACGGGGCCTGGGCGACGGGCTGCAGGCCGTGCAGCTCGGTGTCGGCCCAGCCGGAGCGCATGGACGCGGTGAGCTCCTCGGAGATCTCGCCGTACAGGCCGTTCTTGCGGCTCTTGATCGGCTTGTCCTCCTCGCCCTCGGCGGTCCCTTCGGGGTTCTCGGACACCGCCGGGCTGCGGTCCTCGGTCACGTACGTCGCCTCCTCGCGCTGGTACCGCCCCGCACTCCCCGGGTCGCGGGGCGCGTGGGCGGACGTCGCCCCCATGGTACGTAGCGCCGTTCGGGTGAAGAAAGCCCCTTCGAGCTGCGGTGGGGCTTACTCGAAGCCGCGACGGGCCTCACTCGAAGCGTGCCGCCAGCAGCACCAGGTCGTCCTCGCCGGGGCTCTCGCCGCCGGCCCGGTCCAGCAGGTGGTCGCAGAGCAGCTCCGGGTCCAGCCGGACGTCCCGGGGGGCGTCGGCGGCGACCCGGCGCAGCGCGGACTGCCCGGCGTGCAGGTTGGGCCCGAAGCGGCGGGCCAGGCCCTCGGTGTACAGCACCAGCAGGTCGCCGCGCTCCGCGGTGAGCTCCACGCCGGGGGCCTCCCAGCAGCTGAGCATGCCCAGCGGCGCGGACAGCGAGGTCTCCACGAAGTTCGCGCCGTAGCGGGTGAGCAGCACCGGCGGGCAGTTCGCGGCGCCGGCCAGCGCGATCCGCCGCTCGGCCGGGTCGACGTTGGCGTACACGGCGGTGGCGGAGCGGGTCGGCTCGGTGGTCTTCAGCAGCAGTTCGAGGTCGCCGAGCACGGAGACCGGGTCCTCGCCCTCCAGCACGGCGTAGGCGCGCAGCGCGGCCCGCACCCGGCCCATCGCGGCGGCCGCGCCGAGGCCCGCGCCCGGTCCGGCGCCGGGGCCGCCGCCGAGCACGCTGCCGACGGTCAGCGCCAGGGTGTCGTCGGGCAGTGGGACGGCGTCGTACCAGTCGCTGCCGGCGGAGTGCTCCAGGGCGGCGGGCACGCAGCGGGCGGCGATCCGCAGGCCGGGCCGGACCGGCAGGTGGTCGGGCAGCAGCGAGCGGCGCAGCGCGGCGGTGGCGGCGGGGG